>JAZQNI010000058.1:0-32127 GCA_045627265.1 Candidatus Cryptobacteroides sp. | reverse complement strand
GACAAGCTCCAGGTACCTGAGGAGGACTGGATCAGTACTCCTTCCGGCAAGACTCTCAAGACCCTTGGAAAGATCAACTCACACATCGGACTTGAGCGCTATGGAGTCAACGCGCAACCGAATTATATCATCCAGAGCCCGGATGGAGACATCGTATGCCCTGCCCGTGGATACAATCTCGACGTAGACGCATACATCGCATGGCTCAAGAAAGGTCTGGAATAAACAATAAAGAAACATGAGAACACTTCTTCTTACAAATACCCTCTCCCGCAACAAGGAGGTATTCAAACCGATCCATGAGGGTCATGTAGGCATGTACGTCTGCGGCCCTACCGTATATGGCGATGCCCATCTCGGCCACGCCCGTCCAGGTGTCACCTACGATGTGCTCAGCCGTCTCCTCAGGCATCTCGGATACAAGGTCCGCTATGTCCGCAACATCACTGACGTCGGCCATCTTGAGCATGATGCCGACGAAGGCGAGGACAAGATTGCAAAGAAGGCCCGTCTGGAGCAGCTCGAGCCGATGGAGGTCGTGCAGAGCTACACGCTCCGCTATCATGAAGCCATGCGCGAACTCAATGTAGCTCCGCCTTCGATCGAGCCTCGTGCATCCGGCCACATCCTCGAGCAGATAGAAGCTGTCAAGAAGATCCTCGACGCCGGTTACGCATACGAGAGCAACGGCAGCATCTACTTCGACGTGGAGAAATACAACAACGACCATAAGTACGGAATCCTCAGTGGCCGTACGCTTGACGATACCCTCCAGGGCACACGCAGCCTGGACGGCCAGAGCGACAAGAAGGCACCGTACGATTTCGCATTGTGGAAGAAGGCAGAGCCTCAGCACATCATGCGCTGGAACTCTCCTTGGGGTGCAGGATTCCCTGGCTGGCATCTCGAGTGCTCGGTCATGGGCGAAAAGTACCTCGGCCATGAATTCGACATCCACGGCGGCGGAATGGATCTCATGTTCCCTCATCACGAGTGCGAGATTGCACAGAACGTCGCAAGCCGCGGTACCCAAGGCGTACACTACTGGGTTCACAACAACATGATAACCATCAATGGCCAGAAGATGGGCAAGTCCCTCGGCAACTTCATCACTTTGCCGCAGCTCTTCGCCGGCGATCATCCGAAGCTCGAGAAAGCCTATAGCCCGATGACTATCAGGTTCTTCATTCTCCAGGCCCATTACCGCGGCACCCTCGACTTCAGCAATGAGGCTCTCCAGGCGGCGGAGAAAGGACTCAAACGCATTTTGGCGGCAGCCAAGGACCTCCAGACCATGACCGGTCACAAACACAAGGCTCTGGCTTACGGCGAATATACACCGAACACAGCCCCTGACAGCTGCCCGGCCGACAGTGCCGAGATCAAGGCCATCTTCGACGGCGTGTATGACGCATTATGCGACGACATGAACACCCCGATCGCCCTTGCAAACATATTCGACGCAGTCAGGATCATCAACTCCGCCAAAGAGAAAAAGATCAAACTGAGCGAAGGAGATGCCGCTACGCTGAACCAGATCTTCGATGACATCGTCTTCGGAGTTCTCGGTCTCAAGTTCGAGGGTGGCGAAGGCGACAAGAACGCAAAGACAATCTCCGGCCTCATGGACATGGTACTCGAATCCAGAGCAACGGCAAAAGCCAACAAGGACTGGGCGGCGAGCGACAAGATCAGGGACTCACTCAAGGCACTCGGAATAGCAGTCAAGGATACCAAGGATGGTGTAGAGTGGACTTTGGAATAGCGCTATGACCAAATTTGTAAGTTGGAACGTTAACGGCCTGAGAGCCGTTGCCGGCAAGGGCTTCGCAGACATCTTCGACTCTTTGGACGCTGATTTCGTCTGCCTCCAGGAGACCAAGCTTCAGGCTGGTCAGCTTGACCTCGAGTTCCTCGGATATCTGTCATACTGGAACTACGCGGACAAGAAAGGCTATTCAGGAACCGCCATCTACACCAGAAAGAGCCCTATTGCCGTAACATACGGCATAGGCATTGACGAGCACGACCACGAAGGCCGCGTCATCACGCTCGAGATGGAAGACTTCTATCTGGTCGACGTCTACGTCCCGAACTCCCAGGACGGTCTGAAAAGGTTGGATTACAGGATGAAATGGGAGGATGATTTCAGGAAATACCTCTGCGGACTCGCGCAGAAGAAAGGAGTGGTCGTCTGCGGCGACATGAACGTTGCGCACGAAGAAATCGACCTCAAGAATCCGGCCACAAACCACTTCAACGCAGGTTTCTCCGATGAGGAACGAGGCAAGATGAGCGAACTCCTGGCTGCTGGCTTCCACGACACATGGAGAGAGCAGCATCCTGATGAAGTCAAATACTCCTGGTGGTCATACCGCATGGCGGCCAGAGAACGGAACGTAGGCTGGCGCATCGACTACTTCCTCGTCTCCGACCAGTTGAAAGGCAGAGTCGCACAGACAGAGATCAGGAACGACATATTCGGCTCGGACCATTGTCCGGTCGAACTCGTGATAGACTAAAAGGCTGCTTCATCAAGCAGCCTTTTTCTTTCCAAGCAGATCGATGACGAGGATGAGGGCGACGCCGGCGATGCAGAACAATATAGCGGAAGGCATCTGCAAGTCCAAAGGAGCCGCATCGAGTCCTCTCAGCACTTGGGCGTCCGCAAGGGCGGCCTTGTCACTCCATGGCCACACTTTGATCAGAGAGCCGAGCACGAAACCAAGCAGAACAAGCATAGTCTGCCTTTCGCAGTGTTCAAGAAGCCAATGGAGAAGTTTGGTGAACGCGGCAATGCCGACGATGCAGCCAAGTGCGAAAACCGCCAGTACCGGCCAGTCGAATCCGCTGATGGCCGACATCACGTAATCGTATTTTCCGAGTATGACCAGCACGAAACTGCCGGAAATGCCTGGAAGAATCATCGTGCAGATTGCGACGGCGCCACAGACAAAGATGAACCACATGTCATCAGGAGTTTCGGCCGGCGACAAGGTGCACACCGCCAAGCCCAGAAGGACACCAGCGGCGGCAAAGAATACATCCTTGATTTTCCAATCCTTGATATCACGGAACATGATGTATGAGGATGCCAGTATGAGACCGAAGAAAAACGCCCATGTCTGGATTGGATGGTAGGCCAGACAATACTCCATGACCTTGGCGAGGCTCACTATGCTTAGCAGCACACCGATGCTGAGACTTAGCAGGAAAGTCCCGTCGATCTTCTTCCAGAACCTGGAGATGCCGGACTTGATGCCGCCTTCGAAAAGAAGCTTCCAGGTAGAAGGCTTCATGAGCGAGTCAAGCGATGCAACAAGTCTGGAGAAAATGCCTGTGATAAGGGCTATGGTACCTCCTGACACGCCGGGGACTACATTGGCAGCCCCCATGCAGAAGCCCTTGAGGCCAGTGACAATATTGTTTTTCAAGGCCATGCTACGCAGAATATTTGCTTATAAGTTCACGTATCTCAGCCTTGGCGGCCTTCCAACGAGGAATGTCGATCTTGGTACCGATGACCTCGACCACCTTTGCAGCTATGATCGAGCCGACTTCCCCGCAGACCTTGAGAGGCATGCCTAGAGAATGGGCGTAGAGGAATCCGGCGGCATAGGTGTCGCCCGCGCCTGTGGCATCTATGGCATCACCTGGCCAAGGGGCGACATAATGCTTCTCATCGCCTGACTGCACCCAGCTGCCATCCTTTCCGACCTTGACAACAGCAATCTTGCACAGACCGGCAATCGCGGCCAAAGCCTTCTGAGGGTCCTCGAACGATGTGAACGCCTTGGCCTCCGTCTCATTCGCGAACACTATGTCCACATACTTGTCCACGATATCGTGAAGGAACGCATTGTTGGACTCGACCACATTGTATGACGCCATGTCGAGCGAAATGATGCATCCGGCATCGTGCGCGAGCTGGACGGCCTTGCGGATGAGCGACTGGTTCTGAACCAGATATCCTTCGATATGGAAATAGTCGTATCCGACGAAGAACTCCGGCTTCAGATCCTCCGGCACAAGGTCGAGGGCTGCACCAAGATAAACGGCAAAGGTCCTCTCCGCATTGGCGCCACTGACGAACACCATCGAGCGACCGGACGAATGCGGGCCGACCAGCAGGTTCGTACGGACACCATACTGCTCCTGATCGCTTTTGAAAAGGGAGCCCAGTTCGTCATCGCCTACCTTCCCGATGAAACTGGAAGGCATGCCGAAAATGGCCGTGCATGCGATGGTATTGGCAGCCGAACCACCGGCCACATACTTGACTCCGAGCGGCTTGAGGGCATTCCATATCTTGTCGCCGGTCTCCATATCGACGTGCTGCATGCTGCCTTTCGGGAGATGATATGTCTCCAGCAGGGAGTCATCTTTCAAGACCGCAAGAATATCTGTCAGGGCATTGCCTATTCCAAGTATAGATTTCATATGATCACAGTATTTTGATAGAAACAAATGTAGCAAAAAATGAGTAAATTTGCAGGCTTATGATCAGGAAACTCACAACCGCAGCCAAATACATACTGTCGTTCCTTCTTGCGGCAGTGCTGCTCTACTTCTCATTCAGAGGAGTGGACTGGGCTGCTTTTGCAGAATCGCTCAAGTCCTGCAGGTGGAGTTACGTGATCCTTTCCATGCTGGCCGGCGCAACTGCATTCGCGATGAGAGGATTCAGGTGGAAGCAGATCCTGGAGCCGATCGACAAAGGAACGAAGACCATCACGGCAATCAACGGCGTCATGATATCCAACGTCGCCAACATGGTCATCCCTTACTGCGGAGAACTCGTGCGCTGCGGCGTCATCACCAAGAGATCGACAAGATTCAAAGACAGAGAAGGAGTCGAAAGGCCGCTCGCAACCTATGACAAGGTACTTGGTACGGCCGTACTGGAAAGAATCTGGGACATTCTGTCCGTAATCATATTGCTCGCCGTGCTTCTGGTCTTCCAATCTGGCAGATTCAGCGGATTCCTGCAGGAAAAGGTTTTCACCCCGATTGCCAGCCGTTTCCAAGGAAGCCTCTGGATACTGATTATCGCCGTACTGCTGGCAATGGCCGCGGCCATCAGCTATATCATCAAGAAGAGGCATAGCAGCAGGTTATGCGGCATGATATTCGGAGTGATACGAAGATTCACAGAGGGTTTCGCAAGCTGCCTGCATATCAAGAAGGCCTGGCTTTTCTTCCTCTACACAGCCGTGATATGGGCCATGTACTGGCTTCAGATGGTCTTTATCATCCATGCTCTTCCGGAAATCAGCGGCATGGGCCTCATTGACGCACTGTTCATCATGCTGGTAGGCAGTTTCGCCACCTGCCTCCCCGTGCCGGGAGGATTCGGGGCCTATCACTACATCGTATCCCTGGCGCTGTTTTCCCTCTATGGGTATCCACAGGCCGGGCTTGGCATAGTATTCGCTACTATGTCCCACGAATCACAGGCATTGACCATGATCATCACCGGTTTCGCGTCATATGTCTATGAATCATTGAAAAAATGACAAGACTCAATATTGCTTTATGCCTGGTCCTGATATTTCAGGGCCTGATGCTCGGTGCGCAGGACATTCCGGAAAGGCGTGACACCATAACGGAATCGGTGGTCGTGACTGAAAAGAAGCACACAGAAAACTTCACCCAGACGGGTCTGACAAAAATCGACCCGAAACGTTTCCGCACATATGCCGCATTCAGCACGCCTGACGTCATCAAGGTCCTGCAGACACTTCCTGGAGTAGCCTGCGGAACCGAACTTATGTCAGGGCTGTATGTACACGGCGGCGACGGCAGCGACAACCTCTTCCTGCTCGACGGTGTGCCGATCTACCAGGTCAGCCATGTGGCCGGTCTATTCTCTTCCTTCAACACGGACATGGTCGACAACCTGGACTTCTACAAGAGCGGATTCCCGGCAAGATATGGAGGAAAACTGTCTTCTGTCGTGGATGTCAGCACCAAGGACGGCGACTTCAACAAATACCATGGGTCCTTCTCCATCGGCCTTATCGACGGAAGGTTCAATCTCGAAGGACCGCTTGTAAAGGGCCGGACATCTTTCAATATCGGCCTTAGAAGAAGCTGGATGGATGCTGTGACCATTCCTGCCGTGGCGATCATCAACAAGAAGAACAACGAGGAATCGACGGGCGATGACAGAGAAGACATCAATTTCCACTACGCCTTCGACGACTTCAACGCCAAGGTCACCCATATCTTCAAGCCGGGCAGCAAACTGACATTCAACCTCTACCAAGGAAACGACGGCGTGAAGATTTCCGATGACTACAAGAATACCGGGACACGCGGAATCGAAGGAGGTCCGAACGAAGTCTGGCATTCCCAGGAGATAGTGGACGTGGGAGTGAAATGGGGCAATTTCACATCTTCCCTCGCCTGGGACAAGGAATTCTCGGACAAGCTGCATTCGAACATCAAGGCATACTACACCCAGAGCACCTCGGACATCAACCTGCAGATCCAGGACCTCAACGACGATTATAGTGAGAATATCCAGGAGACCAACAAGACCGCAGTCAAAGACTGGTCGGTGGCAGCCGACATCGACTGGTATCCGGACAATTCCCAGCATATCCGCGGGGGCGTCCAATATCAGCATCACATCTACAATCCATCCCGATGCCATCTGATCGAAGAGAAAGACTTGATCGAGCCGGAATTCGATATCTATATCAAGGAGCCGTCATCATCACGGTTCACGGGCGAGGAAGCGGCATTGTACGCTGAAGACGAGCTCTCAGTCTCAAGGAATCTCAAGGCGAACGTCGGCGTGCGTTCCGCTCTGTTCTTCGTGCCAGGCAGGACCTGGGCCAGACTGGAGCCGAGGGCGGCTGTGAAGTGGCAGTACGATGACAATTCATCGTTCAAGCTGTCCTACAGCGAGATGAACCAGTTCAACCATCTCGTTGCGACCATGTACCTCGACCTCCCGACCAACTGCTGGATGCCTTCGACCGCAACCATCAAGCCATCACTGTCCAGACAAATCGCGGGAGGATGGTACAACAGCTGGAATTCGGGCATGAGACTCAACATCGAAGGTTACTGGAAGACAATGGAACACCTGCTGGAATACGGCGGGCAGAATGCTCTCTTCCCTCCATTGAATGCCTGGGAAACCAACTTCTACGAAGGCCGGGGCCGCTCATACGGTGCCGAATTCGAATGGGGATACGACCTTCCGAAGTGGTCTTTCACCACATACTACACGCTGTCGTGGTCTGAAAGGAAATTCGATGACATCTATTTCGACTGGTATCCTGACAGGAACGACAACCGTCACAAGGTCAACATCAACGTCAACTGGAGGCCATCCAAGAAATTCGAGCTGTATGCAATGTGGAATTTCCATAGCGGCAACAGGATAACGACAGCCAGCCATGTCGTAGCCCAGGACAGGGTCGGCAGCTACTATGACTATATGACGGGCGAAGAGATCACCCACACGTACAAAGTGGCTTTTGACCTATATTCCAGCCCGAACAATCTCCGGCTCCCGAACTATCACAGGCTCGACCTCGGCCTCAACTTCTTCAAGGAGACGAAGCGGGGCAACCAGAGCATCTGGAATCTCAGCATATACAACGCCTATTGCAGGATGAACCCTATCCTGGCATATGTGGGAAGGAACGACAACCATGAACTCGTGGAGTTCACCGAGGGCATAGTCCCTATCATCCCGACCTTCAGTTACACCATCAAATTCTGACGACATGAAAAAATACATATATCTGATCTGTCTCACACTCATCGCGGCAGGATGCGAGGAGGAGCACCCGCTTAAACTGGACAGCCAGGACCAGATGCTGCTTCTGCAGTGCATGTCAGGTCTGAGCGACACGACCACCATATCTCTCCATGCAGCCACACCTGTCACTCAGAAGGACAGCATCGCCCCGGACATCAGCGGAGCCGTCATCTCCCTCAAGGTCAACGGGCAGGACAAGAAAGTCACGAAGACTGAAGTCCCGGGGAAGTTCATCAGCATAGGGAAACTGAACACGGGTGATGTCGTGGAAGTGTCTGCAAAAGCAGCCGGCCTGACTCCGGTCAGCGGCAGGACCATCGTCCCCGCCGTCATCAGCAATCCGGAAGTGAGACTCGGTAAAAGAGCCGACGGCTATTACTATTCCCTGCACGTCGATATTCCGGACGCGGCTTCCGATGAGTATTTCGGAATCAAGATCATCGAAGAATCCACTGCAGTAAACTGGCATAAAGAGATTCTCTACTACGGGGCGGATCCAGAAGTGCAAGCCCACGGAGAAGGAGACCTAATCAAGGATACCACATATACGGTCTATTCCCTGACGCCATACGACATTGCCAACGAAGGTCTGGGGATGGAAATGAATGAAGAGGCGATATCGGTGAATTTCCGGGATGGTGACATGCTCCATTTCGAGGACAGCTGGAACTACCGCGGCGAAAACACTCTTTATCTGATCAGCCCCGGCATGAGGACCAACGGAGGCAGAACCTACGAATGCCTCTTCTACAAGAATGACGACTACGAACATACCGACATGTTCGAAGATATAGTCGAGTATTATTCAAAACGAACATATAGGTACAAGGTCATACTCTACCGCCTGTCCCCTGAGTTCTATCGTTTCGCTAAAGCCAGATACGATGCGGAATACAATGATCTGGCCGAGTTCGGACTGACGCCTTCGACTTTTACATACACTAATGTCAAGGGTGGATTCGGAGTGGTCGGAGCAGCTACCTCGTACGATACCGGCTGGCTAGCAAAACCCTGATTCCGTCGTTATTCTTTCGGAGTGGCGAAATGGCGGGGGCCCTCCACGCTGCGCCAGTAGGCAGAGTCGAACTGATCCGGATCCTGAGGATGCACAAAAGCCCCCTCATGGTCCAGGCAGAACGACATGTACGTAATCTTGTATCCCTGCTGCATGAACATCCGCTCATAGAAAGTCTGGACCTCGTACAGAGCATCAACGTCGCTGGATGATGCATCCGCCAACTCCTCACGAGGAGTCGAATACAGATCCGACGTACAGGACAGGATGCTCAGTCCGTTCGCCGCACAGACGGCCTTGGTATATTCATGAAGGAAACGGGAATCGGTCTTCAGATGGATGATGCCACCGGGCTTGAGGAATTTACGGTAACGTTCGAGGAACAGCGGAGAAGTCAGCCGGCTGTTCTCGCTCTTGAGCTGAGGATCGGAGAAAGTCAGCCAGATTTCGGAAATCTCGCCAGGGGCGAAGAATGCCTCGATGAACTCGATCCTGGTACGGAGGAAGGCCACATTGCCCAGATGGTTCTCAGTCGCATATTTCGCACCCTTCCAGAGCCTTGCGCCCTTGATATCCACACCAATGTAGTTGTTCTCCGGCGTACGGCGGGAGAGGTCTATGGTGTACTCGCCCTTGCCGCAGCCAAGTTCAAGCACTATCGGCCGCTCTGCGTCAAACATCCTTTCACACCAGCACCCCTTGATGGGATGGTCATGGAGCGAGAAATAGCCGTCTGCGAGGAGATCTTTGGAAGAAGGCTGCAGCAGGCATTCGAATGATTCGTTTTCAGCGAATTTGCGGAGTTTATCGTGTCCCATCTTTTCTTGTACAAATCAGGCCCATCCCATTGAGTCCGGCCGCTCTGGCCCTGGCAGACAACTTCCAGACCCCGTGCTCGACCGGCACAAGGTCTGTCCTGTAAGGGACTGTATACGATCCCGAAAGGTCAAAATACACCGATTCGGAATATGTCACTCCGGATGGAGATGTGAGATATATCTTCATTGGGAAGCCGGACGGAGAAAAACGGTTCTCCAATCTGGTGTAGAACGCCAGGTCATAGGTGCTGAGGGAGTCGGTCATATCGACCTCGAATTCATAACATCCGCTGCCGTCATCGAACACGAAACTCTCCACCGACGCTGGTCTCGAGCATGATACGGAGACCAACGCCAGCAATATCAGCGACAAATATGCCTGGACTCTACTCATCCTTCTTTTCTTTCGGTTTGCCACCACGGTTCTTATTGCGTGAGCGGGAGCCGCCACGACCCTTCTTGCGCTCAGGCTTGTCGAAGCGGGTGATGCTGTCATCGCCAACGGCGGTGATGAACTCAGGGGCGGCAGGCTCCGGCTCACTCTTTAGCGACTCCGGCTTGACTCCGTTCCTGTTCATCTTGATCACCTCATGCACCTCAGCCGTCGTCAGGGCATACAGGTCCGCCATGGATGTCTTGTCGTATGAGAAGTACATTATGCCTCTCAGTATGTCTGTCTTGATCAGATATGCCAGGGCATCCTCGAACTCAAGCGGCTCGTTGACCCTTGGGATGCGGGCCTGGGCATCAAGGTATGTAGCGACCTCGTAATTGAGGCAGCACTTAAGCTTGCCGCACTGTCCGGCGAGTTTCTGAGGGTTGAGTGAAAGGTCCTGGCAGCGTGCGGCCGAAGTCGTGATGGACTGGAAGTTGGAGATGTAGTTGGCGCAGCAAAGCTCCCTGCCGCAGATGCCAAGGCCTCCGATGAGGCCGGCTTCCTGACGTGCGCCGATCTGCTTCATCTCTATCCTGATACGGAATTCTTCTGCGAACACCTTGATAAGCTGGCGGAAATCCACACGTCCGTCAGCGATGTAGTAGAAAATCGCCTTGGTGCCGTCGCCCTGGAATTCCACGTCGCCGATCTTCATGTCGAGTCCCATCTCCGCAGCTATCCTGCGGGCCTTGATCATCGTGTCCTGCTCCCGCGCGATGGCTTCCTGCCACTTGGCGATGTCGAAACTCTTGGCACGACGGTATATCTTCTTGAACTCGGTGGTCTCAGGATCGATGCCCTTGCACCTCATCTGACGGGCAACGATAGCACCGTCCAACGTGACGATACCCAGATCATGACCGTTGGTAGCTTCAACCACCACAAGATCGCCCTGCTTTATGCTCTGACCGGAAGTGTTCTGATATATGCCCTTCCTGGTATTCTTGAACCTGACCTCATACAGGTCCTGGTATCTGTCCTGAGGGACGCCCTTGAGGTAGTCGTAGTCCCTGAGCTTGCAACAGCCGCGATGGTATGTGCACTCGGACTCTCCTGATTCGGCATCCGTGACAATTGTGCAGCCGCGGAAGCAATCATACTGGATGGATTCGTTATCGTTGTATCCCATAGGAAATCAGATTAAAAACATTCTATTTACGAGATCGCACAAGACGATCTTGATACTTACATTCCTGTCCACGAGTTTCTGCGCCTCATCGATCAGCGGCAGCGCCATCCTCGGGAAAGATTTCTTCAGTTTTGAAGCAATGTTGCCGACCGGTTCCGCCTGTCCGGAAGGCACACCTCCCATCTCGGGCAGTCCCTGTTGAAAGAAGAACACGCCTCTGAGAGTCACGGCAAGGACCTTCAGGAACGATTTCACATTTTCCCTGGAAGGAAGTCCGGCGATGCTCTCCGCAATCTCGAGCGCCTGATAGAAGTCCTTGTCCGAGACGGCGTCCAGAAGGCTCAGGACATACTCGAACTCATCCGCCGAATATGCCTGTCCTGCAGCCGAATGACTGTCCGCAGGCACGATGCGTATGCACTGGCATCTGGAGGAAATGGTCTGCAAGACCTTTTCCGGCGCATGGGTGACAAGGAGGAACTCGGTCTTTTCAGGAGGTTCCTCGATGGACTTGAGGAGCCGGTTGGCCGCCTCGGCGTTCATCTTCTCCGGGAGATAGACCACGACTGCACGATAGCCGCCCTCGAGCGAGTTGAACGAGAGCTGTTCGAGGATCTCCTTGGCATCCGAGACACTGATGAGGGCCGATTTGCCCTCTATGCCCAGGGCCTCGTTCAGATCCCTCTCCCCGAATGCCGGATTGGTGGTCACAAGTTCGCGCCACTGGGCGGCATAGGACAAAGATGTCGGCTTGGCAGAAGACGGGATTATGGAACCACCGGTAACCGGGAACACGAAATGCACGTCCGGATGGATCAGTTTCGATATCTTGTTGCAGGACGGGCAGACGCCGCAGGAGTCTCCCCCATCCCTGGACCGGCACATCAGATACTGGAGGAACGCGAGACATATGGACACAGCGCCGCCACCATCATCCTCATGGAACATGATGGCATGAGGTATCCTGCCGGAATCCACCATCCCGACCAAGGCCTCGATCACGCCTTCGTTACCTCTGACATCTCCGAATCTCATTTCTCCCTGTATGCTGTATAATCTGCAAGTTGTTTCAAGTATTCCCGAGCCTCGCTGTCGGGAAGCACGTCCAGAGAGCGCTTGGCCTCCGAGACGAAAGAATCGAGGCTCTCGGAAGCATATTGGACCCCACCGCAGTCGAAAACGAAATTACGGATTACGGAGGCATTCCCAGGATTTGACCCGATGGTGGCGAGCATCTGCCGGACAGCGCAGTTCCTCTCCGCGTCCACATTAACCAGAGCACCAAGAAGAGGAAGGGTTATCTTCCTTTCTTTGATATCGACCAACGCTGGCTTGCCGAGAGAATCCGGGGCCGTGTAGTCCATGATATCATCCTTGATCTGGAATGCCATGCCCAGTTTCATACCGAACTCCCGGGCCGCCGCGACATACTCCTCAGGTGCTCCGACGGAAACGGCGGCGGACACGCAGGACGCTTCGAAAAGGGACGCAGTCTTGGAATATATTATCCTGTAGTAATCTTCCGATGAAGTGTCGCACTGGACCGCTTTCTGGAGCTGGAGCATCTCACCCTCGGCCAGATCGCTCAAGGTCTTGGAAAAAATCCTTATGACCTCGTTGGTGGACTTGTCCGCATCGAGTATCTGCTCCATCGCACGCACAAGCCAGAAATCTCCCAGAAGCACGGATGCATTGTTGCCGAAAATCGATGAAGTGGTCGGCACTCCGCGCCTTTCGGTGCTGCAATCAGCCACATCGTCATGAAGAAGGGTCGCATTGTGCAGCAACTCGGCCGCAGCTGCGAAACGCCGGCTGTCTTCCGTAGCAGCACCTGCATTGCAGGCCTTCGCAACAAGCAGAGACAGAATCGGGCGCAATTTCTTGCCGCCGTGTGCCAGTATGTTGTCGTTGGCTTTGTTCAGGAGAGTGATATCGCTCGAGAGAGCAGAGTGCATTCTCTGCTCCACCGCAGCCCAATCGCCGCCCAGATACGCTTTTAACCTTTCCTGATCCATCTGATAAAGCCTAGAAAATGATGGCTGCGGAAACCGCCAGTCCATCAAAGCTCTTGTGATCCTTGATATTGTCTGTGGCGCCCTGTATGAATCCCTGGGCCGAGTTGAAGTTTTCCATGTTCCAGAAGTATTTCAAGGACACCTGGATACGGCTCATCAGCTCAACGCCGGCCCCCAGACCGAACCCGTACTCCAACCTTGTCTTCAACTCGTTGAGATCCAGCGTCATCTTCTCTCTGTCCAAGATGCTCGATCCGGACACAGCATAGCCGACGAACGGCTCTGCGAAGACGTAAGGTCTCAGCATGATGAGGTCAAGCCCCCACTGGAGCTGTACAGGCAGCTCCACATAACCAAGCTGGGACTTCAAATCGATGGCATCCAAACTCGCCCCCTTGACATTGTAAAGGAGTTCGGGTTGGATCGCGAGGCCGGATA
The DNA here is from genome assembly GCA_045627265.1 of Candidatus Cryptobacteroides sp. GTDB lineage: Bacteria > Bacteroidota > Bacteroidia > Bacteroidales > UBA932 > Cryptobacteroides. The sequence goes on along the minus strand of JAZQNI010000058.1, from coordinate 18,496 downwards.
CAAGCGGAATGTTGTACATGACACCTGCATTGAAACCGGTGCAAGCCTTCATGTCGATATCCTTGACGACAAGCTGCGAAGTGGTGAATCCGCCGACAAGGCCGAAACCCTCGGCAAAAGCGCTGACGCTGAGTACCAGGGCCAAAGCCATTGACAAAAAACGTTTCATGCTGAAAACCCCAGGTTAAATCAAGGATTCCAGTATCGAAGTGATCTCCTCCTTGGAGACCAGCCCGACCCTCTTGTCGACCACTTCCCCATTCTTGAAAAAGATCAGCGTCGGTATGCTCATCACGCGGAACTGCATGGCGATATCCTCACAGTCGTCGACGTTGCACTTGGCCACCAGGACTCTGCCTTCATATTCATCGGAGATCTCATCCACGGTCGGTGACAGAATGCGGCAAGGGCCGCACCAAGTTGCCCAGAAATCGACCATGACCACCCTGGATTCCTCCAGGATGGATGCGAAATTGGTTTCAGTTACAACTTTTGCCATATAAGTGACTTTTTACAAATTTACGAAATCAATAGAAATCTACAATATCCCAGACAAAGGCCCTCAATCCAAGGTCCTGGGACTCTAGATCCTTGGCCTTGAGGTCGGAAAGGACCTGAGGGACCTTGTCGTCTTCCATCACTGAAAGCAATGCGAAATTGAGTACGGGCCACGCGTGGGAACCAAGGTGCGGCTCCCCATCTTCATGCCCCCTGCCCTGTATGTCCTGCCAGTTGGTAAACCCCCTCTGACCATTCTTTTCCAGTACAGCGATGATCTCATCATTGTACGCCTGGTTGTATGATACGAATACTGCTTTCATGTTTCAGATTATCTTTTGGACTTTCTTTCCTGTCTTGTCGCGAAAACGCAATAAACGGTAGGGATGAGCACCAGGGTGACGAGGGTGGAGAATGAAAGACCCCAGCAGACTGTCATACCGAGTCCGCGCCACATCTCCGAACCTTCGCCGGTGCCCAACGCCATAGGAAGCATACCGAGCACGGTGGTGAGGGTGGTCATGAGGATAGGGCGCAGACGGCTCCTGGCCGCTGTCACGGATGCCTCGACAGCACCCATACCCCTCTCACGGCACAATATCGTGTAATCGATGAGCACGATACCGTTCTTCACGACGATACCCAGGAGGATGATGATTCCAATCATCGCCATCACTCCGAGCGCCGTGCCGGAAGTACGCAATCCGATGAGCACACCCACGATAGCGAAAGGTACCGAGAACATGATCACAAACGGGCTCATGAACGACTCGAACTGAGATGCCATGACCATATAGACCATGATGAGGATCAGGATGATCAGGACGAACAAGTCAGAGAACATCTCCTGCTGGTCTTCATAGTCACCAGCGATGACCGGGGTGATTTCGGTAGGGATGTCGGTCGTGTCTATCGCCTTCTGTGTGGCTGCGACTGCATCACTCAAAGCGGCTCCACGCGCGACGATGCCTGTCACCGTGATAAGTCTCTCACGGTCCTTGCGCTCGATGGTAGGCGGCACCTTGGTCTCGATGACACGACCGAGCTCCTTCATCATCACAGGACGTCCAGCGTTGTTGTAGACAACGATGTTCTCGATATCCTCGATGCTGGTTCGGAACTCAGGAGCATAACGGACACGAATGTCGTACTCCTCACCTTCCTCGCGGTAGAACGAGGTCACCGTACCGCTCATCGCCGCGCTGAAGGCAGCACCTGCTGTCGATGAATTGAGCCCGTTGATGGCCAGCTTGGTCCTGTCGAAATCAATCTGATACTCAGGTACATACTCGTCACGGCTGAGGATAACCTGCGAGAAGGCCTTGTCCTCAAGCAACTTGGCCTTCAACTCCTGAGCGACATTATCCGTCTTCTCGAAGTCATAGCCATAAACCTCCAGGGATACGGATGATGCGCCGCCGATACCCATGCCGCCCTCAGTCACGTTGGACTTGCGGATTTCCGGATAATGACGTATCACCCCACGGATGACATCCGCGATTTCGGCTGTACTGCGCTCACGGTCCTCCATGCTGCCGACATTGATCTGCATCGAGAGCACATGCGTACCGTTGTTCTGCATACTTGCCCAGGTATTGTCCGTGTCTGCTTGTCCGAAGGTATAACTCAACCTCTCGATCTCCGGCACAGCGCCTGTGATCTCTTCATACAGACGTGCGGCGAGGTCTCTGGTCACATCCTGCGCAGTACCGGCAGGAAGCTCGATGGATACAGACAGACGACCCTGGTCACTACTTGGGAAGAACTCGGTCTTCAAGCCCGGAGCAAGCAATGCCACTGTAGCTACAAACAAGGCCAAGGCGCTGAAGATAACAGTCTTGCGATGGGTGGTAGCCCATGCTATCAGCTTGGCGTAACCGGCGGAAACTGCATCCAGTCCCTTGTTGATCGGGCCGAAGATGGCCATATGGAGCTTGCCGGTCTTTGCCCCGGATTTGAGCATGCGGGAGCAAAGCATAGGGACAAGCGTCAACGCTGCGACGGTTGAGACAATCATGATGATGCTCACTATCCATCCGAGCTGCTTGAACATCAAGCCGGCCATGCCGTTGACCATCGTCAGAGGAAGGAAGACGCAGAGCATCGTCAAAGTAGAGGCGATGACGGAGATGCCGACCTCGGAAGTTGCGTGTACGGCAGCCTCCTTCGGCTTTTCACCGCGGTACAGGTGCGTGGAGATGTTCTCCAGCACCACGATAGCATCGTCCACGACCATACCTATCGCAATGGACAAGGCGGACATGGAGATGATGTTCAGGGTGTTGCCGGTAGCGAACAGATACACCAGAGACGCAAGGAGCGCGATCGGGATGGAGAGTACGATGATGAAAGTGGCCCTCCATCGGCCGAGGAACACGAACACAACCAGCATCACGACGAGGAAGGTGATGATGATGGTCTCCTTGAGGGTGTTGATGGTGTTGATGATGTTGTCGGAAGAATCGACCACCGTGACAATCTCTATATCGGATGGCAAGGTCTTCTCGATCTTTGCGAGTTCCTTCTTGACCTTGCGGATAACGTTTACTGTGTTGGCGCCGGACTGCTTCTGGATGGTGATCTGGGCGGAACGTTCACCGTTTGTATATGACTCCTGCTCACGTTCCTTGCTGCTGTCGCGGACAGTGGCGACGTCACGAAGGTACACCGTCTTGCCGTTGATGTATCCGACCACTATGTCGAGAAGCTCGGAAGGATCCCTGAACTCCTTCTGGATACGCAGGGTATAGGTATCGGAACCTATGTCGATGTTTCCCGAAGGGATGTTCTTGTTCTCCATCGCGATGAGCGTCGACAAGTTGCTGACGCTCAGACCATACGCCTGGAGCTTGTTTGGATCGCAATAGACCTGGATTTCACGTGTAGGCGCACCTGAGACGCCCACTGTACCCACACCGGACACTCTGGCGAGAGGAGTGGTCAGCTTGTCATCAAGTATCTTGTCGAGGCCGGGGAGAGATTCTTCGGCCGTAGCTGACAAGATCATGATAGGCATGTCATCCATGCTGAACTTGAAGATGACAGGCACCGACGCTCCATCAGGGAGTATGGAATTCATCATATCCAGCTTGTCTCGCACATCGTTGGTGGCGACATCGATATCGATTCCGTACTCGAATTCAAGCGTAAGTATGGCTATGTTCTCCTTGGAACGGGATGTCAGCTTCTTCAGATGGGCGACACCGTTCAAGGAGTTCTCCAATGTCTTGGTAAGGTTCTGCTCTATATCCGAGGCGCTCGCGCCCGGATATGAAGACATCACCATGATGACATTCGCGTCAAAATCCGGGAACTGCGCGATGGAGGTCTTGCTCAGAGAGAAGATACCGAAAATCATACAGGCGATGAATATCAAGGCCGTAGTTACCGGATTCTGGACCGCAGTTCTGTAAATGCTCATAAGACTTCCCTTTGATTAGAATTGAACAGCTGCACCATTCTTGAGGGCTGACTGGCCCTTGGTCACGACCTTGTCTCCCTCAGCGATACCGTCGAGGATCTCATACTCGGTGCCGAAATGACGTCCGAGGGTCACTACGGACATGCTGACAGTGTTGTCAGGCTGCACGATATAAACTGATCTCTGGCCCGAGCCCTGCTGCTTCATGACGGCGGCATCCGGAATGACGATGCTCTCGTTGACAGCGAACGTCACCTTGACCTTGACATACATGCCAGGACGGAGGGCGCGGTCGGAATTGCTGACCAGGACCTCGCAGGTGAAAGTATGGGTTGCAGGATCGATGGTAGGATAAATCCTGTTCACCTTGCCGGTGAATGTCCTTCCAGGCAGAGCATCTGCGGTGATATCGACTACGTCACCCCTTTTCACCTTGGTGTAGTCGGTCTCTGAAATGCCGACGAGGACCTTGACCGGAGTGATCTGCTGCACGACGTAGATCGGCGATGCCATCGCATACATGTCGCCCTTGTCATAGTTGCGGGCCGTGATGACACCGCTGATAGGCGAACGGAGGATAGTGTTCTCCTTGAGGTTCTCGTATGAAGACTTGCTCACGTTGTAGGCAAGCTCGACCGCCTCGAAATCCGACTTGGAGATGCCTCCCTCTTCGTAGAGTCCCTTGAGTCTGGCAAGCTCCGTGGAGTCGTTGACAAGTTTGAGATGCGCCTGGTTGAGGTTCAAGGCATCCATCTCCGCAAGGATCTGGCCGGCGGACACAAAATCGCCCACCTCCACATTGATCTTCTTGATCCTGGCGCCTGTCTGAGGCACTATGTTGTTGATGGCGAACGCCTGGACGGATGATGAATAGGTTGCATCCTGAGGCACTTCGCGCTTCTGCGCCTCATACACTTCCACAAATGGGACGACTTCCTCCTGAGGCTGGGTCTGAGCCTGCTGCTGCTCTTTCGGAGCCTTCCCGGCACAAGCTGCAGCCATGGCCGCAAGTGCGACGAATGCTGCTGTTCTGACAAGTTTTTTCATATTCTGTTTATCTTTTTTATTCTTCTGTGAAATCATATCCGAGTGTCTGCTCGAGGTTCGCCTTGGCGATGACGAAATTGTAGACCGACTGCGAAACGCCGAGTTTCGCCTGTGTGAGGGCAAGCTGGGCGTCATTCAGTTCGGTGATGGTGCTCCGGCCGAGATTGTATGACTTGACCGCGATGTCATACGCCTTGCGCGCGGTCTCTTCGGCTGCACATGCGGCGTCATGATTCTTCATGCAGGTCTCCATCTGGTTGAGATACTGATGGACCGCGATCTGCAGCTGGCGTTCGGTGTTCTTACGCTGGAGTTCGAGTTCGTCGTACTGGATGCTGGCCTGTCGGATGGCGGAATGACGCTTGCCGCCGGCGAAGATAGGCACGGACAAACTGAGGCCGATGAATGAATAAGGCGACCATTTGTACTCGCTGAACTTGAAATCATTGGTCATCGCGTTGTAGGCGAAGTTGAACGAGAGCGCGAGCGACGGCAGGTTGGCATATTTCTGAAGCTTGATCGCATTTGCGAGCTCCTCCGCCTGGATGGCCAGCTGGCGCATCGTGCTGTTGTCGGCGAGCGAGACGTCATCGTTCTTGTGGATCTCGTAGAACATCGTCTCGGAGAAGTCGAGCAGCGATCCCGCCACATCGATGTCAGAATCGAGATCGATGCCCATCACAGCCTTCAGCTGCCAGAGAGCCAGGATGATCGAGCTCTCGGAATCATATACATTTGGGATCGCGTTCTGGACAGTCGCCTTGGCGCGGGTGTACTCCAGCTCGGAGGCCTTCTGCACATTGTAACGCTTCTCGGTCTGGGCGAAATTCTCCAGGGCATTCTCATAAACTGACTTATAGACGTTGAACGCCTCCTTGGCGAGCAAAGCCGAATAGAAGGCCTGCTTGACCTGGGTCACCATCTCGAGGCGTGAGGAACGCGCCTTCTCGACCGCGAGCTCGACATCCTGCCCGGCGATTCTAAGCGACTGCCAGAGCTGGGCGTTGACCAGAGGCATTGCGGCCGATACGCCGGCAGTGTAGGTATTCCATCGTCCTACTTCGATGCCGTTGGACATATCCATGCCACCGCCCAATGCCGCGGCTGCCTGATCGTCACCACCTTCAGCCATTCCGGAAAGGTCGCCCATATCGAAGTCCATGTACATAACCTGCTTCTTGATCGTACGCTGATACGATGCAGACGCGTCTATCGACGGGAACAACGATGCATAAGTACCTTTCTTGGCATATTCGCTACGCGTAATCTCCTTGTCTGCCACCTTGACAGACACATTCTCGCTCAATGCGATCTTGAGCGCATCTTCCAACGTCAGGACAGTCGTACCCTCGCAGGAAACCGGGATCCCGGTCTCCTGGGCTCCTGCCACGGCCTGAGCCATAAGCAACGCCGGAATCAACAATCCTATATAAAACTTCTTCAGCATATACACACTATTTTTAAGAGTCCAACAAACTCTGCAAATTCCATTCCAACAGGCTACCTGCTTGCCACCGAATATGTGCCACCTGCCACCGTGTCAAATGATGTCAGGAACAGTTTTCCGGACTTCCTGACAGTCAGCTTGGCCGCCTTCCTGCCGGCGCGCACCTTGACCGGCACGTCGGTGCATATAGTACATCTGCCGTCACAAGCCGATTCCACCGTGGCCCCGGTCAACTTGCCTGCCGACCAGGCCATATCGACGGTGTAGCCACCGCGTGCCTTGAGACCTTCCACATGTCCGTCCTTCCATGCAGACGGAAGGGCCGGGAGCATCGCAAGCACATCGTTCTGACTCTGGAGCAGCATTTCCGCGATGCCGGCGATGCTGCCGAAATTGCCGTCGATCTGGAACGGCGGATGAGTGTCGAACAGATTGGTCAAAGTCGATTTGCTCAAAAGTTCGCGATACATCTTGTATGAATGGTCGCCATCGAGCAGACGCGCCCAGAAGCATATCTTCCATGCCTTGCTCCAACCTGTGCCGCCGTCACCGCGCAATTCGAGAGTCTTCACGGAAGCCGCTGCCAGTTCAGGGGTCGTAAGCGGTGAAATCTGCCTTCCAGGATAAAGCCCGAACAGATGCGAGACATGCCTGTGCTGAGGATCGGTGCTCTCCCAGTCCTTGTACCATTCGACGAGGTCGCCCTTGTGGCCGATCTGGAGAGGACGAAGCTTGTCCTTGTATGACTGCCAACGAGCCCTGAGCTCCTTGTCCGTATCCAGGGCCTCGGATGCCTCTATGCAGTTGGTGAACACGTCCCAGCAGATCTCGAGGTCCATCGCCGAACCGATCGTGACCTGGCCTTTCCTGCCGTTGTCGTCGAGGAAAGCGTTCTCTGGCGAAGTGGAAGGAGCCGTAATGTATTCGCCGTTCTTTTCTACAAGCCAGTCCATCAGGAATTCGGCCGCGCCTTTCATGAGCGGATAAGCGGTCTCCTCGAGGTACGCCTTGTCTCCCGTGAACCTGTAATGCTCGTACAGATGCTGAGCCATCCAGCCGCCCGCCATCGCGAAGTTGGCCCAGGACGGACTGCCGGCCTTCTCCCCTACAGGGTTGGCGGCACACCAGATGTCGGTGCTGTGATGGATCGTCCAACCGTGCATGCCATAAAGATTCTTCACCACCTCGGCTCCATTCACCGCACAGCCCTGGATCAGCTTGATCAGCGGAGCGGTCATGTCGCCGAGAGCAAGAGGCTCGGCCGGCCAGTAATTCATCTGCAGGTTGATGTTGGTATGATAGTCGCTGCCCCATGGAGCATGGCGTTCCTTCAACCAGATGCCCTGCAGGTTGTTCGGCACAGGGCTGTCCTCGCGCGAGCTGGAGATCAGCAGGTACCTTCCGAACTGGAAATAGAGCATCTCGAGCGCCGGGTCCTGGGCACCGTCGGCGTATGCAGCGAGGCGCTTGTCGACAGTCTCCGCCGGAGTAGCGGCCAGGCTTCCGTTCAGGTCGAGTGAAACACGATTGAAAATCGGCTGATAATCAGCAAGATGGCGAGCCTTAAGCTCATCAAATCCAAGAGCCTGGGCGGCTGCTATGTTGGCAGAAGCGATGGCTTCTTCATCCTTGCCTTCCTTGTCCGGATCCTTGTCATAGCCGTTGTAGCTGGTGGCCGCGCTCACGAGGAGCACCACTTCGGATGCCTTGGAGATGCAGAGGCCAGGGGTGGAATAGACCAGTCCGTCGCACTTGGCGGCCTTCACGCGGTATTGATATCTGACACCCTTCTCTCCGTTCGGGCCGACCATGTGCTGGGAATATGGTTCATTCCACTTTGTGCGCACATCCCAGCCTATCTGGCCGCTGACCACGAATTCGTCGGATGCGACGCTCCTGACGCAGCAGCCATCCCACATGGTGTTGCCGTCTATCGTCAGGTTGAGCTTGCCAGGCTGGGAGGAAGTCAGCCTTATCACCATCACGTTAGCGGGATGGGACACGAACATCTCCCTGCAATATGTGACTCCGGCGACATCGAACGATGTCCTCGCTATCGCCTTGTTCAGGTCTAGAGAACGGCTGTAGTTGGTGAATTCCGGCTCCGGCACATCCGCGGCCGGCACAGCCTTGCGCTTCCCGCTGTAGTCGGTGGCTTCAGCCGCAGGTGCGAGATCGAAGGTCTGCCTTATGTGCAGGTCACCCATCGCGAGATAGGAATTCACTGACTTGCCTTGAAGCGGCATCGTCAGCTGCAGTCCTTCTTCCCAATTCTCATTGAAAAGGGCCTCACGGGCCTTTGCAAGCTGTGCCGGGCCGTCAGGATTCGGATCGTTGTCGACGAAACATCCGCCCCAGAGGGTGGTTTCGTTGAGATTGATGAGTTCGTCGTCCGGCCGGCCATATACCATGGCTCCGATATGGCCGTTGCCGAGAGGCAGGGCCTCGTTGAATGATCTGGCCGCCTTGTCATATCTCATGACAAGAGCCGGGTTCTGGGCACTTGCCGCACTGGAGACGACCAGTGCAAGAACGGCCAGGAACATAGTTTTCTTCATATCGATCATTGTTGTCTGTTACTTTTTGAATGGCACGTCGATGCCGGTTGGGTTGAGCCCCGGGCCGCCGCCACCTAGGTATCCGCGGCTTTCGCCGGTCTTCCAAGGGGAGATCCAGAAGGCGTATAGTTCACCGTCCGTCAGATAGAACTTGAAGCGCAGCGGGGGGCCGGCGAGTCCGGCGAGGCTCCTGTGTCCCTTCCAGACCACCCTCTGCTTTGTGCTGTCGAACTCCTTGAGCACCTTGCAGTCATCCTTGCCGTAACCCTTGACAGGGCTGCCGGCTTCGTCCAGCACCTCGACCGCGAGCACTCCGGCAGAAGCATTCACAAAGAAATACTTGCCATCGAACACGAGAGGCCAGGTGGTAAGGGTGCCGCCCTTGCCGTTGTCGTTCATGGAAACGAATCCGTCCCGGCGGAGAATGCCGAGTCCGGTCGATGTCCAGCCGTCCCAGTAGATGTCGTTACGCTTGTGGCCGCCGCAGAAGAAGTACAGCGAGTCGCCGACGATGCAAGGGTTGCCGATGGCCGGCTGCATGTTGCCGTAATTCCAGACTTCCTCTTCCTGTCTGCTTTCCATGAACGGGGTGTGGTCAGGACGGTAGAAATGGAATCCGTCCCGGCTGTAACCCACGCAGAATTCATTGAGTTTCTGAATCTTGCGCTGCCTGCAGGACCAGTTTTCCGGTCCTCTCCAGACAGAGTACTGCCCGAGCATCAGGCTCTCGTAGGCAGTTGCGTCGAAGTTGTAGATGGCTGGATCATAGTCGATCGCGATTTCCGGATCCGGGTGTTTGTAATCCTTGTCATCGGAAGATAACCAGAACGCCATCTGCGAATCCTTCTTGATGTAATTCTCATTGTTGTACAGGGAATCGATCTCGTCCTGCTCCCAGTTGACCGAGCGCACGAGCCTTTCGAGGTTGCTGTCCTCCATATATCCCCTGGAGCGGAGACGTATCATCGTAACTATCCTCAGGCTGGCAACCCACACATTCCTGAAAGGGTTGTAGAACACCGTGCTCCTGTCCTGCATCTTGCCGGACCTGGCCTGGCTCTCGCTCCAATGTATGCCGTCGGCGGAATACTTGAGGTCGTACCTGCAGTCGCCGTAAGTCCGGACAAAGACCGACTTGTATCTTCTGGCCGGATCCTTCTCCAACTTGTCTACCCAGACGGAACGGGAGTCCACGAAACATGAATCGATGATGTTGGTCCCGGGGATGAAGTCGAGTTCCGGTTTCACCCAGGTCTTTCCGTCCATGGATTCGGCATAAGCGGTGCAGCAGATCTTCCTGCCGTCCACTTCATACTCGCCGCTCCTGTACCATATCTTGAACTTGCCGTCCTTCTCGTCAAACCAGACACCGCCGCTGTACGGGTCTGCGAAAGGCACACCGTCCATGATGTCCCATTCCTTATCCCCGACCATGACCGGATTCCCTTCGTACATCCTCGCATGATGGTTCACCCTCTCGAGGTCGGTCTCCGCGATCAGGAAATCATCCACGAAGAGCTGGCGGCCGACATTCGCGATTATGTGCTCCGGACGGTTGTCGATGTATGGCAGTGGCATCTCGGCCCTCTCGCTTGGGTACGGGTACTGTGGCGGCCACTGCTCCGGGAGGACGATCCCGTTGTAGAGGACCTCCACGCCTTCATCCGGATTCTGCGACAGTTCCTGCGCTGTATCGTTACTGCCGCACCGGGCGGCCAGGAAGCATGCGATGGTCAATGCCGCAAGCCGGACAATGATATCTGTTCTTTTCATAGTCATTCAATGTCAATTCCTTCGACTTCTCCGCCCCATAGGCTCAGGAAGCGCATCAGGCCCTCGTGCGTCAGGACCACGCTCGCCGTGTTGTCGCACGGGTGGAAGCTCACTTTCTCTGCCCGCAGCACGTCATTGTCCACAAAGAATTTCACCCTGTGGCCATTCTCGAAAAGCTCCTTGGCGGCATCGGGAGGACATTCCAGGTCATGGATCAGTCCGAGCGGGGACACGGAACCTGGGTGCAGGCCCAGGCAACGGACCATCCTCTCCTCGGACGCGAACGACAGTTTCCCCTGGTGGAGCTTATGCTCGAGAGAATGGATGTCGAGTTCCTTGTGACACTCGAAGGATATCAGGTAATGCCTGTTGCCTTTGTGGTTTCGCATGAAGAGGTTCTTGCAGTGCACGGCCTTGATGTCCTTCCAGTATTCCAGCGCCTTCTCTATGGTCGGGAGAGGCGGATGACGATATATTTCGAACGGAATACCATTGGCATCGAGATACTGAAGCACCTCGTCGATGCGGCCGTTGATTCCGGGATCTGTCAGCCAGTATTCCATTATCTGAGGCTTTTCGCGTAATGTGTAGGTTCCTGCTTTTTCTTCACCTGCTCATGATGGACCGCCTCCGCCGGGATCTTCTTCACGGCGGCATAGACAAGGATGGCTATTCCCGCCAGTATGAACGGTATGGACAGCCACTGGCCCATGTCGAGGAGCATGTTCTCTTCGAATTCGACCTGGGGTTCCTTGATGAACTCGATGAGGAAGCGCATGCCGAAGCAGCCGACCAGGAAGAGGCCGAAGAAGAATCCGCGGTGCACCTTGTCCAGTTTCTTCCAGTAGATCCATATCATCACGAGACCGAGGATCAGGTAGCTGAGCGCTTCATAGATATGCGTAGGGTGCTTCGGCTCCGTCTCTCCCCTGAGCTCGTAGATGAAGCCCCATGGAAGGCTGGTCACATCGCCGTAAATCTCTGAGTTGAAGAGATTTCCAAGCCGGATGAAGCAGCCAGCGAATGCAACCGCGATACACAGGTGATCCATTATCCAGAGGAAGTCGAAGTCGTTTTTCTTGCCGTACCTGGCCGCATACCACCACATGGCGAGCAGCAGTGCGATAGCGCCTCCGTGGCTGGCGAGGCCGCCTTTCCAAGGCATGAATATCTCCCAGAAGCCTTGCCAGCTGCCTAGATAATAGTCGGGCTGGTAGAAGAGGCAGTGTCCGAGGCGGGCGCCTACGACGGTCGCGATAAGAAGGGTATAGAGCAGGCTGTCGAGGAGGTCCAGCTTGATGCCTTCCCTCTTGAAGAACCACTTGAAGATATACCATCCGAGTATGAATCCGGCTACGAACAGCAACGAATACCATCTGATTTCGAGGGAGCCGAGATGGAGGAGCACAGGATTCACGTGCCAATGAACTGCAAGCAGATTAAACATATTCATCAATTTTTAGCTAATCTACAAATATACTCATTCTTTTCCTATATGTCAAAAGTGCATGCTGCCCGGCTGATAGTGGAGACAAAAGTTTGCCGGAGACAGATTCACGGCGGAACGAAGGCGGAGCTGTGACAGAAGGGCGCATTCCCGAGCGGAGCGATGGGCAAAAACTTTTGCGCCCTTCTGTCAGCAGCGCAGCCGCGTGAAGCCGAGTCCAAAAGCTTCCGCAGAACGGCAAAGCCGGGCTGCAATTCAGCAACGAAAGAATATCTGAGGGCTGAAGCTCTCGCTCATGCGGCAACGCAAAAAAGGTCAGCCTTGCCGGCTGACCTTCGTATTTGAATATTTCGGATCGATTATTCGCAGATAGCAGCGACACCCGGGAGGATCTTGCCCTCGATAGCCTCGAGCATTGCACCACCACCGGTAGAAACGTAGCTGACCTTGTCAGCGAAGCCCATCTTGGTTACGGCAGCTACAGAATCACCACCGCCGACGAGCGAGTAAGCGCCCTGCTGGGTAGCCTCGGCAACGAATGTAGCGATAGCCTCGGTGCCCTTAGCAAAGTTAGGAAGCTCGAAAACACCTACAGGACCGTTCCAAAGGATGGTCTTTGAAGAAAGGATGATCTTCTTCCAGTTCTCGAGAGATGCAGGAGCTGCATCCATACCCTCCCAGTCCTCCGGGATATTGTAGATGTCGAACACCTTGCGAGGAGTCTCGTTGTTGAAATCCTGTCCGCACACGGTAGCTACAGAAAGCGAGAGGTTGACGCCCTTCTCTTTCGCAGCGGCGAGAATCTCGAGAGCATCAGGCATAAGCTCGTCCTCGTGAAGAGAAAGTCCGATGTTTCCGCCCTGAGCCTTGATGAAGGTATAACCCATACCGCCACCGATGATGAGGTTGTCCACCTTATCGAGGAGGTTCTTGATAACACCGAGCTTGCTGGAAACCTTTGAACCGCCGATGATGGCAGTGAAAGGACGCTCAGCGTTCTTGAGTACGTTGTCGATAGCCTTCACTTCCTTCTCCATGAGATATCCGAACATCTTGTCATTCGGGAAGTACTTGGCGATGAGTGCGGTAGAAGCATGAGCACGGTGAGCTGTGCCGAATGCGTCGTTGATGTAGCAGTCAGCATAAGAAGCGAGCTTGGCGGTGAATGCCTTCTGGCTTTCCTTCACCTTGGCCTTTGCAGCTTTCTTCTCCTCGTCAGTAGCATCCTCGGCAAGTCCGCGAGGTTTGCCTTCCTCTTCTGCATAGAAGCGGAGGTTCTCGAGAAGGAGAGCCTCACCAGGCTTGAGAGCCGCAGCCAGTTCGTCGGCCTTCTGGCAGTCGTCAGCAAACTTCACTGGAGCTCCGAGCTTCTCGGATACGTGGTCTACGATATGCTTGAGAGAGAACTTGGCATCCACTCCCTTCGGACGTCCGAGATGGGACATGATGATGAGGGAACCGCCCTTCTCAAGGACTTTCTTGAGGGTCGGGATGGCGGCACGGATACGTGTGTCGTCAGTAATCTCGAAGTTTTCGTTGAGTGGAACGTTGAAGTCTACTCTGACGATGGCTTTCTTGCCAGCGAAATCATAAGAATCGATGAACTGTTGCATATTGTTATAATTGTGTTTGCTTCACGTTGTAGTCCGGCAAATTTACAAAATTCTATGTATCTTTGCAATCATGAAAACAGAATACCCCAGAGAATTTTGGAAAGATTATGAGATCATCGACAGCGGCGACGGCGAAAAGCTGGAACGCTTCGGATCCTATTGTCTGGCAAGACCTGAGCCGAAGGCCCTGTGGACGAAGACGCTCAGCCAGGACCAATGGACCAAGATGACCCACACGCGGTTCAAACCGGGGGCAGGATTCGCCAAGGCCGGCAAGGAAGACAGCGGCACCTGGGAACGTCTCAAGACGATGAAGGACCAGTGGATCATCCGGTACCAGGGCTCCGAACCAGGACTGGAACTAGCTCTTCGTCTGGGACTTACCTCCTTCAAGCACGTCGGGGTCTTCCCCGAGCAGGCCGCCAATTGGGAATACATCTTCCGCGAGACCACGGCCCTTGTCAAGAAGGCGAAGGCCGAAGGAAGGCCGACGCCGAAGGTCCTCAACCTGTTTGCCTACACAGGAGCAGCTTCACTCGCAGCCAAGGCGGCCGGTGCCGACGTCACCCACCTCGACTCTGTACGCCAGGTCGTCACCTGGGCCAAGGAGAACATGGAAAACAGCCGTCTCGACAATGTCAGATGGGTCGTGGAAGACGCGATGAAATTCGCCCGCCGGGAAGCGAAACGCGGCAACAGATACTCCGGCATCATCCTCGATCCGCCGGCATACGGCCACGGACCGGACGGGGAGAAATGGAAACTTGACGAGTGTCTTTTCGAAATGCTCAAGACAGTCGCCCAGATCCTGGAGCCGAAGGACAGCTTCATGGTCCTCAACCTCTACTCCAACGGATACTCCCCTCTTCTGGGGGAAACTACAGTCAAAGAAGCGTTCAAGCTCAAGGACGGCTATGAAATGGAAAGCGGGGAGCTCGCCCTGCGTGACCGCTTCGGCAAAGCCCTCCCGCTCAGCATTTTCGTCAGGTTGAAGCGCTAGGCATCAACCCGCATTCATCATTGGACAGCCCTCTTGGCCAGATCGATCATCTTGGCCAGTTCGTCTGTCACGCTCTTGGCGAGTTCATTCTCACCAGCATCCTCCAGGACGCTTGAGAGATAATAGACATAATTGCCGCACAACTCGAAATCAGCCTTCTCATAAGGATAGAACTCAAGATAGAACCTGGCCGTCTTGAGGATCTGGTCGGCGAATTCGGCAGCGAGCTTTCGACCCTTCTCACGACATCCGATCTTGTAGTAAGTATCCACCATGGATACGACCATGAAGTCGTTGGATGAGAAGCCGAGGCACACTGTTTCAAGCGGATATGCTTCAGGATCAAGAACTTCCTGACACTTGTCAAGCATCTCCTCCGCCCAATCGTTCCTTCCTTCCTTGGCGAATGCCTTGGCGCTGTTGCAGAACACGCCCCTGAGGGACAGCACGCCAAGCGTGGTGATGCTGTTCTGGTAGTCCACCAGATAATCCTTGCGGCCGATGGCGTCGAACTTGTAGACGTCAGTCATCATATGGTACAGCTTGTCGACATCCACGAGCCCGAGGTCCGTAGTGGTGACAGTGTTGCGGATAGGGACGAGATGGCTGGAATAACCGTCATACATCAAGTAATCCTTGATGCCCATATTGAGGTCGCCTCCTAGGTTGAGCACGCTCAAAGGACGATCCCACTGATAATTGGAGAGCAGATCGAGCATGAACAGCTCAGGCTTTGTAATGTAGTTCTTGCCTTCAGGGATCTCAAGGGTGATCGAATCCGGTATTATGTCGGCGAATTTCTCACTCAGGATGCCGTACTTGAGGACATTCTCCTTGTTCACCGGAACCACGAGCTTGCGAGAAGCGATGTAATCCACCTTCTTGCCGTTGGACAGGCCCACCTTGATCTCGGGATGCTTGAAAATCTTGATCACGTCGCTCAAGAGCATCTCCTGCCCTCTTGTATCATAGATATATACGTACTCGTTGCTTCCATAGAGATACTGCTCCAACGGGATCTGGAGGTCGAGCGGAGCCGACTCGTTGCAGGCGTACTTCATCTGGTCGATATGCCAGTCGGTGCCAAGGAGCGAAGTGTTGCAGATACGCACGTCGGTGCGCACATTCTCCACCTCCTGCGCATACCAGAGCGGGAAGGTATCATTATCGCCGTGAGTCACGAGAATGCCATCCTTACCGACGGAATTGAGATAGTTGGAAGCCATCTCGACAGAAGTGAACCTGTTGCTCCTGTCATGGTCATCCCAGTTCTCTTCGGCCATGAGTGCAGGGACGCAGAGGCATGAGACGGTGGCGGCCACAGCGACCGCGACACCACCCTTGCCGGCCTTCGAGAATGACTGGATGTAGCTGTATATGGCCGCGACCGCGAAACCTATCCAGATACAGAACGAATAGAATGACCCCGCGTAGGCGTAATCCCTCTCGCGCACCTGGAACGGAGGCTGGTTGAGATATACGACCACGGCGATGCCCGTCATGAAGAACATCAGGAACACCAGCCAGCAGCCACGCTTGTCCTTCGCGAACTGGAAGAACAGTCCCAGGAGGCCCAGAAGCAGCGGCAGCATATAATAATGGTTCTTGCCCTTGTTGTTCAGGAGCACGTCAGGCGCATCCTGCTGGTTGCCCAGGCGGGCCTCGTCAAGAGGCTTTATGCCGCTCTCCCAGTTGCCGAAGAAGAGCTCTCCAGGCGAAGGACTGTGCACTTCATTCTGGCGGCCGGCGAAATTCCACATGAAATAGCGCCAGTACATCCAGTTGAGCTGGTAGTCGAAGAAATATGCGAGATTGTCACCCATTGTCGGCTTCCGATGCTCCGCCCCTGCGATTCTGCGTCCCTTGCCGGAGCAGTACGACTCATAGAAGTCGATGGATTTCGGGTCCGAGCTCCACATGCGAGGGAAGAGCATCTTGCCCTCGGCGCGGTATCTGGCATCGAGCGGGCCTTCGCTCTTGACGTACTTGCCACCGATAGGAGCCCAGTAGCTGCTCTGGTCCAGGTCATACGGCGCGTCATAGTACTGGCCGTACAGAAGCGGAGTGCTACCGTACTGCTCGCGTGAGAGATAGCGGACGAGCGTGAAGGCATTGTCCGGCTGATACTCGTTGGTCGGAGTCTTGGCGCAGGAACGTATGATCACTATGCTGAACAAGGAGAAGCCAACGAGGATGGTCGTAAGGCAGAGGAGGGCCGTGTTGAGGAACACTTTTTCCTTGGCAAGGGTGCGGAAGAGTCCCCAGAAGCATGCAGCGAGCAGCGCGACCATGAACAATGCGGCGCCAGTGTTGTACGGCAGTCCGAGCACGTTCACGAAGAAGAGGTCCACGTACGCGGCGATCTTCGGCAGATATGGAATGATGGCGAAAAGTATGATCGCGAGGATCACCACGGAAACCAGCATTATCTTGACGCACTCCCAGAAACTGTATTCACCGTCCTCACGCTTCTTGTAGTAGTACATGAACACTAGCGCAGGGATGGTGAGCAGGTTGAGAAGATGGATGCCGATGGAAAGACCCATCAGGAACGATATCAGCACGATCCAGCGGTTGGAATACGCCTCGTCGGCCGTGTCGTACCACCTGGTCATGGCCCAGAAGACAAGAGCGGTGAAAAGCGACGACATCGCGTAAACCTCGCCTTCGACGGCAGAGAACCAGAACGTGTCGGAGAAGCAGTACGCCAACGCGCCGACCGCGGCGCTGCCGAACACCGCTATCGCGGCACCGGTCGACCAGCTTCCGTCAGGCTCCTTCCTGATGATTCTCTTGACGAAGAAAACTATCGTCAGGTAGAGCAGGAGTATGGTAAGCGCTGAACACAGAGCGTTCATCGAGTTGACGAGCACGGCTGCGTGCATGTTGTCGCCGAACATCGTGAAAACCCTAGCAAACAGCTGGAACACAGGGTTTCCAGGCGGATGGCCGACTTCCAGTTTATATGACGATGCTATGAATTCACCGCAATCCCAGAACGATGCGGTCGGCTCGATAGTGGAGAGATAAGTGACCGCAGAGACTACGAATACAAGCGCGGCGGTCAGTTTGTTCCACAAATTGAATTTTCTGTTGTCCATCAATATCGTTTATGCGTGTAACCAAGCAAAGATACAAAAGTAAATCATTATCTTTGCAAAAAACATGCACTAAGCAACAATGGCCGACAACGATTGGAAAAAAAGACTGGGAATGGTGTACTCCACAAATCCGGATTTCGTGTTCGAGGAGGAGCAGCACGCAGAGGCGGAGACTCTCGCGCCTGAGAAGCAGCGGCTGATCGTCACGATCGACCGCAAGCAGCGCGCAGGCAAGCAGGTCACGCTCGTGAAGGGATTCGTCGGCACCGCCGACGACCTGGCGGCGCTCGGCAAGACGCTGAAAGTGAAATGCGGAGTCGGAGGCACCGCGAAGGATGGCGAAATAACCATCCAGGGCGACCTCAGGGACAAGATTACGGCTCTGCTCGTGTCGATGGGGTACAATGCAAAACGGGGGAACTAGATGATCTCATTGCTTGAAATATTCCCGCCGGTGCAGGAGGCTTTCACCTCCGGCAGGCTGGTGATGCCGGCCGATGTCGTCGAAAGCGCCGGGGATGCAGCAATGGCCTGGGGGCAGAACCCGCTGAATTCGGCCCTTATCGTCATTTCTGCTGTCCTGCTGGCACT
>JAZQNI010000057.1:0-41825 GCA_045627265.1 Candidatus Cryptobacteroides sp. | reverse complement strand
CTGCAGCTACTGAGGACGCAGTTGCAAACCAGGGTGTCGTAGACATCCTCACCGGCAACTACGCAAAGGCTGCTGTAGAGCTTGCAAATGCAAAGGGCTGCTGCCACAATACAGTTCTCGCTTACATCCTCAACGGTCAGATCGACAAGGCTGAGGCTTCTGCAAAGTGCCAGGATGCTCCTGTACAGTATCTCCGCGCCATCATCGCTGCCCGCCAGGGCAAGACTGCTGACGTGAAGGCTTACCTCGAGAAGGCTTCTAAGGCTGAGAAGTTCGCAAAGCGCGCTACAAAGGATATCGAGTTTGCAGGTATCGCACTCTAAGATATTCTGAATCAGATATGATTGGCGGCCCGGATTCGGGTCGCCAATTCTTTTTTATTTGGTTTTTTGCAAATTAATTCGTACATTTGCAGTCCCCCAAAATGGGGTAAACAACATAAATTAAAGATTTACAATCATTTATGCCAACAATTCAACAGTTAGTTCGCAAAGGACGCGAGGTTATCGAAGTAAAGAGCAAATCTCGTGCGTTGGATGCTTGTCCTCAGAAGAGGGGCGTATGTCTGCGTGTGTACACAACCACACCTAAGAAACCTAACTCAGCTATGCGTAAGGTTGCCCGCGTACGTCTTTCAAACTCTAAAGAGGACAATGCTTAAAACCCAGGCGAGGGCCACAACCTCCAGGAGCACTCAATCGTGCTCGTACGTGGTGGTCGTGTAAAGGACCTTCCTGGTGTACGTTACCACATCCTTAGAGGAGCTTTGGATACAGCTGGTGTAGAGGGTAGAACACAGTCACGTTCTCTCTACGGAGCTAAGAGACCAAAGAAATCTAAGAAGTAATTTCAATCATTTATTACCTTAATTTTTTCAAACAATGAGAAAATCGAAGCCTAAGAAGAGGATTCTACTTCCAGATCCTAAGTTTCACGATGGCGAGGTTACCCGCTTCGTGAATAATCTTATGTTGCAGGGAAAGAAGAGTATCGCGTATTCTATTTTTTACGATGCCATCGATATGGTAGGCGAGAAGATGAAAGATTCTGACAAGGCTCCTCTAGATATTTGGAGGAAAGCTCTCGAGAACGTAACCCCTCAGATCGAGGTCAAGTCACGTCGTATCGGTGGAGCTAACTTCCAGGTGCCTACTGAGTTGCGTCCTGAAAGGAAGATTTCAGTTTCTATGAAGAATATGATTCTCTTCGCTCGCAAGCGTTCAGGCCGCTCAATGGCAGAAAAACTTTGCGCTGAGATCGTTGCCGCTTACAACAATGAGGGTGGTGCATTCAAGAGAAAAGAGGATATGCACCGTATGGCCGAGGCCAACAAGGCCTTCGCTCACTTCCGTTTCTAATCACATCTGTAGATGGCTCAAAGAGATCTTAAATACACGAGAAACATCGGCATCATGGCTCACATCGATGCCGGTAAGACCACTACATCCGAGCGAATACTCTATTACACCGGCAAGACTCACAAGATAGGTGAGGTCCATGAGGGTGGAGCCACGATGGACTGGATGGTCCAGGAGCAGGAGAGAGGTATCACCATCACTTCCGCTGCTACGACCGCGTTCTGGCACTATGACGGCAAGACCTATCAGATCAACCTCATCGACACTCCGGGACACGTTGACTTCACCGTCGAGGTGGAGCGTTCTCTCCGTGTCCTCGACGGCACCATCGCCACTTTCTGCGCAGTCGGCCGCGTACAGCCTCAGTCCGAGACTGTATGGCGCCAGGCGGACAAGTACGGTGTGCCGAAGATTGCTTATGTAAACAAGATGGACCGTGTCGGTGCCGACTTCCTCGCCTGCGTAGGTGAAATCAAGACAAAGCTCGGCGCCAATGCAGTTCCGATCTGTCTTCCTATCGGTTCCGAGGACAAGTTCCAGGGTATCATCGACCTTATTTCGCGTAAGGCGATCTATTATATCCCTGGCGACGAACTCGTGAACTACGAGTATAGGGACATTCCTGAAGACATGCAGGATGAGGTCGCAATCTGGCGCGACAGGCTCGTCGAGGCTGCCGCCGAGTGCGATGACACACTCATGGAGAAGTTCTTCGAGGATCCTGAGTCCCTGACGGAAGAGGAGATCATCGCCGCTCTCCGCAAGGGTACGATCAACATGAGCATCGTCCCTGCTTGCTGTGGCTCTTCATTCAAGAACAAAGGTACGCAGTTCCTTCTGGACGCTGTGATGCGTTATCTCCCTTCACCTCTCGACAAGGGCTCTGTCAAGGGCACCAATCCTCGCACTGGTGATGAGGTTGAGCGCAAGCCTAGCGCTTCCGATCCGTTCTGCGCACTCGTATTCAAGATCGCGACTGATCCGTTTGTCGGCCGCCTCGCATTCCTCCGCGCCTATTCAGGTCGCCTCGATGCCGGTTCTTATGTTTATAACGTGAGGTCTGGCAAGAAGGAGAGAGTGGCGAGACTCTACCAGATGCACTCCAACCACCAGAATCCTATCGAATTCGTGGAGGCGGGCGACATCTGCGCAGCGGTCGGTTTCAAGGACCTCCGCACAGGTGATACCATCTGCGTGGAAGACAAGCCTATCACTCTTGAGTCAATGGAATTCCCTGATCCGGTGATCGGAGTCGCTGTCGAGCCTAAGACTCAGCAGGACCTCGACAAGCTTGGAATCGCGCTCGGCAAACTCGCCGAGGAGGATCCGACCTTCACCGTGAAGTCCGACAACGAGACCGGACAGACAGTCATCAGTGGTATGGGTGAGCTTCACCTCGATATCATCATCGACCGTCTGCGCCGTGAGTTCGGAGTCGAGATCAACCAGGGTGCCCCGCAGGTCAATTACAAAGAAGCGATTACCACTACCGTTCAGCATAGGGAGCTGTTCAAGAAGCAGACTGGTGGCCGCGGTAAGTTTGCCGACATCATCGTCGAGATCGGTCCGGCAGACGAAGGCGCCACAGGTCTTCAGTTCGACAACCAGGTCAAGGGCGGAAACGTTCCGAAGGAGTTCGTTCCTTGCGTACAGAAGGGATTCGAGGCTGCGATGGCCAATGGCTGTCTTGCAGGATTCGAGGTCCAGTCTCTCAAGGTGACCCTCCTCGACGGCTCTTACCATCCTGTCGATTCCGATCAGCTTTCATTCGAGCTTGCTGCCCGCATGGCGTTCCGCCACGCGACACCAAAGGCCAAGCCGGTTCTCCTCGAACCTATCATGAATCTCGAGGTCGTTACCCCTGAGGATTATATGGGTGAGATCGTCGGAGACCTCAACCGCCGTCGCGGTCAGATCGTTGCCATGGACTCCACGGCCAACGGCGCACGCATCGTGAAGGCGTTTGTGCCTCTCGCTGAACAGTTCGGTTATGTAACAGTTCTCAGAACACTTTCTTCCGGCCGTGCTACCAGCACGATGTCTTTCGACCACTATTCAGAAGTTCCTGCTTCTCTCGCGAAGGACATCATCGAGAAGAGTGGATACAAAGTTATTGAAGACGAATAATTAAAAAATTCATTGATATGAGTCAGAAAATCAGAATTAAACTCAAATCATTCGATCATATGCTTGTAGACAAGTCTGCAGCTAAGATCGTTGAGACAGTGAAAGCTACCAATGCGAAGGTGAATGGCCCTATTCCTCTTCCTACCAACAAGAAGATCTTCACTGTAAACCGCTCTACCTTCGTCAACAAGAAGGCTCGTGAGCAGTTTGAGCTCGATTCTTACCGTAGACTTCTCGACATCGAGGATTCCAATGCCAACACAGTGGACGCTTTGATGAAGCTCGAGCTGCCTTCAGGTGTAGAAGTTGAGATCAAGGTCTGAGATTAGCAGATTTTTTATATCTTTGCAGAGTCATCGGTTGATGACTCTGTAAATACCGGTCCCTTAGCTCAGTTGGTTAGAGCACCTGACTCATAATCAGGGAGTCGCAGGATCATGCCCTGCAGGGACCACAAGGGGCTTCCTCCAGGAAACTCAAATACCACAAAAAACCCTTTAGACATCGCTCTAGAGGGTTTTTTGTTTTTCGTATGAGGTAATAGAAAGCATTAAAAAGTAGTAGACTTCTGCTTTACTGAATATTTGGCCTGCAAGGCCCTCTTCCGAAAATATCCGAAGAAGACGTTGACAATCGATATGACAAGTATAATTACCAGCGGGCCGCCAGGCGCAAGCAATCTCAGTATCGGATTATGTGTCTTCATCGTATTGTCCGTGAATATTCAATTATTAACTTAGTGGGCTGATGATGAAACTGTTCCGTCCGCATTATGCTATGAGAGGCGCGAGAACCAGCATTCCGGTTGGGCCTATGCGCTTTTTCAGGGCAGCCAATTCCTCCTTCTTTGCCAGATGTTCCTCAAATGTCTTGCCCATCGCTTCACCTTCGAATCCTGTCTGGCATAGAAGCATGTAACTCTGTTTCTCAATCTTGAGATCGAGGAACAGCTGCACATAACAGACCATGTCAAAAAAGCACTCAGGCTTGAACTGGGACTTGACTTCAATAAGATACATTCCGGCTTTGGTAGAAGAGAAATTCCCGTTCCGGATTGCCAAAAGAGTCTGTATGTCAACACATAGGCTATGGTCCATCCATCTGTAAATCCGTCTTTCCCCGTAAGAGAAAAGGATGATGAAAAGGATGATGAAAAGTACAACGGTCACGAGCATCAACACCAGCGGATCAGCAATTCCGCACTGCTGCGAGAGATTGTAGGAGACATGTATGAGCACCGATGGGATCAGCGACAGCACAGAACTGAGTGAGAATGACATTCTGCTCGAGATGAGTAGAAGAAAAATCGTGGCAGCCAGAGCTGTACAGCCCATATGCAGGATGGCGCAGCCGAAACCTCTCACCACTGCAGTTCCAGCCAACATTTCTGGCTGGAAGTACAAATAGATAATATTTTCCAGCGATGAAAAGCCGGCTCCGGACGCCGCTCCATATATGAGAGCTTCGTGCAGGAACCGTACCTTTTTTCTCATGATCAGGAAGAGCACCGCGATTACCTTAAGTATCTCCTCCAACGGCGGGACGGCAAGTCCGGTAACATCAGTCACCCGGGTAATAAAGAATGCTGCCAGGCAACAGACTGTTCCATATACGAAGCATGTCAGCAACAACTTCCTCTTTGCCAGCGAAAAACTGTCAAGAGCCTTCAATATCAGCAGATACATGGCAATGGGAAGCTGTGACAGGAGATAATTCATATCAGAGTGACTTTATCTGCTTGTTCAATACATCAGCTGGAGCCTTCAATGTAGTAATCACCCAAGTTTTTGAAATCTCATCCCATTTCTGCGATGTCACCACCTTCCATGTTCCTTCCAATAAAGTCGATTTAGGCTTCAGCTTTTTGCGGTTCTTATAATCTGACCTCCAATTATCACTATATTGTTTGCTAACTCCACAAGTCTCCGTTATCATCATGGATAATTTATATTCCCCTGTTCCCCAGGTATGCCTCATCTTATTCTCTTGGTCCCTTATACTCATATATGAGCGTGGGACAATGAAGCTCTCACCTACTACATTATATTTCGGAGTCTCGTTTTCTGTTCTTACATACCTGAACATGCCATCTTCATCCAATTCTTTCGCTGAAACAGGAACATTCAGCGAGAAGGAGCCCAAAGCCTGATCCTTATTCATCTGAGGAAGCTGATCCATCCAGGACGAGGAAATATTGAATGTGATGTTCAAAGTGAAATTCCCTCTCTGCTCGAACGAAAACGGAATATCCAGATTGGTATTGGGAAGATTGGAATTGAACGGATTGATTATCAATGTGTCAAGCACCAATTCAAACTTGGAATGATCGACGATACGGTTAATCTTGTCTTTGTTGATATGGCAGGACATAAAGAATGAAGTATCCTTATCGATCATTTTCAGACATCCTATGCCGTTGAATCTCATCCCTTTCGGATCCATCGGGCCGTCGAAGGAAATAGTATCGTAGAAATCATTCAACTCGGCGAGAGTATTGATTGAAGTGGCATATGAGCTCTCTTTCTTTATCTCAGCTTCCCATTCTTTATGTTCATCAACTCTTTTCGTAACAAGATCGCCAATAAAATTGACGCCGAGATTCACGGCTGTTGAAATATAGCCCGTACCTATTCCGGCAGCAGCTTGGATACCGGCATTCAACATATCCCCACTTAAGGACCGGCTCTGCTTTTCATCAAATGCAGTTTGAATCTCTTTGGCAAGCTCATCGCTTGTATAGATCGAAGTCTTATATGACTCAGGCTGACCGAAGGCCGTGATTGAACTTGATATGAGAATTAAAAATAAGAGTTTCTTCATATACTTGTGTTTAATTGATAGCATCCAAAAGAACGAAACCAGCCCAATATATCGGATCCTTGAACTTGTGGACTTTAACTTTCCGGACATTTTCTGAATTGTTGTTAAGTCTGTCAATCAGCAATCCTCCGCTTTCGTCATTCTCTGCATCATCCATCTCACATTCATAGTCCCGGACCGCCTTCTGTGCTTCGAGAAGGGAATGCTGGAGATCCAACCCTTTGGTCAGTCTGTTCTTGTAGAATTCACTCATAAGCATGGATGTAGCCTCATCATTAACCTTCCACAGACTCATAAGAAGCGCATTGGCGCCAGCTTTCTTGAAGCCGCGCTGAAGGCCGAACACACCTTCGCCGCTCACTTCCCCCAGTCCGGTCTGACAGGCAGACAGAACGACAAGATCCGTTCCCCGAAGATCCATCCCGGCAATCTCCCTGGAGGTAAGGATTCCGTCATCGACGCCTTGCGCCTTCCTGTAGCCCTGCCTCAGTGCATTGTTTGCTCCGGAGAACAGCAGTCCGGAACGGGAAAGGGATTTATCCTCTTTTACTCTGGTGTCATTGCCATCAGCTATCAACTCCTGTCTACCGAGGAACCGTCCGAGCTTTTCAGCCTCATCTCCAGTCCAATAGAAGCCGTGGGTAGCCACATGGATAATACTTCTTCTCTGGCCAGACAAAGCCTTGAATGATGCTTCGGTGCCTTTTTCGCCGGTATACAATGTCTTCTCGTAATGTGCATCTTCCATAGTACCTGCAATATCGCTGGCTTCAGTCAGAGTGGCAGGGAGGTCAGAGACCCCGATCCCTGGAACAACGTTACGCAGATCAAGGGAATCGACACAGAAAAAGATGTCTTCATCCACTGCTCGTGACGGATATTTCCCGCTGTCTGCCACCAGGGATTCCATTGATGCCCCGTACTGCATGCCACCATATATAGATGCAGTTTTTTCATCACTTTTATCTGATATCACAGCCAGTTGCCTGGTGGAGGAAAGTCGATGCAAATTTTTCTGTTCAGACAGAGGGCCTTGGCCGTTGTCTGCATATTCTATTGCTGTCTGGTACAGGACACCGGATGGTCCGAAATATATATTTTCGCAGCCTTCAGTTTCTTTCTCAAGAGGTTTCCACACCAGATTGTAAAGATCCTGATTGCTATATATGGTCTTTCCCCACGATGCTTTCGAAAGGGCATTGAAGTCCTTGAGTTCAAAAAGCTCCACAAAGTGAGGTGCGGCATATCCCTGCCTTATAGTCAAGGCGCAATATTTTGTTGTATCCTCAGATACCGGGACTTCAATGAACTCTATCGCTATGTCATTATCAGCCAACTTGGCCTGCACGTCCGTCCACTTGATGCTGAGGTTCTTCGTATAATCCCCGAAAGCCGTGCTCTTCTGCATCAGTTCCTTCTCAAGACAATCGCACACCGCGGCAAGTGAATCCGTCTGAATCTGCCGTTCTGATACAGGTTTCGCATATTCCTCCGCCAACCGGTGTTTATCCATGCAGAAACGGTCATATAGCATCAAGACATCCTTGTCTCCGTTTTCAAGTACCAGATCACGGAGCTCAGTCTCGGCATGCAAAAGCAGCCCCTTGCTGAAAATCACGCCATCGTATGCTGTCTGAAGAAATGACGGATAAGATTGAAGAATCCGGGAAAGCATAGGAAGTTGATATCGGAAATATGGGGCATACATATTCCAATATTTTATCCGAGACCTGTTGGGGAGATATCCGAAAGCAGATACTACTATTGAAGTCATCCGTGAATAGAATTCACTGAAATCGTCCGATGCCGACTGGTAATCATTCAAATTCAGTTCACAGACTCCAATGCCCCTCAAGGGACTGACACAATCAGGGTGGTTTTCTCCAAGAAATGATTTACGGATCGCCAAGGACTTTTTGAATAACTCCAGAGCGTCTCTGTAATCGCCAAGAAGTGAATGGCAGTAACCTATGTTGTTTATGGATGTGGCATATTCAGGGTGGTCCTCACCAAAAGCAGATTTTAGGATATTGGAAGACTTCTGATAATATTCCAAAGCCTTGTCATATTCATCCAGACGTGAATGGCAATATCCCAGGTTATTGATAGATTGGGCATATTCCGGACTATCCTCCCCTAGGGCTGATTTGAAAATGTCTGAAGATTCTTGGTAAAACTTCAAGGCTTTTCCGTAGTCGCCCAGATCCGAGTAACAGCTTCCGATATTGTTGAGGGAAGATGCATAATCAGGATGAGTCTCACCAAAAGCAGACTTACGGATCTCTGCGGCCCCCCGATGATACTCAAGAGCTTTGCTGTAGTCGCCAAGTCCCGAGAAACAGCCTCCGATATTGTTCAAGGATGTTGCATAATCCGGATGAGTCTCGCCAAGAGCAGATTTGCGGATGTCTGCAGCTCTACTGTGATACTCAAGAGCCTTGTCATAGTTTCCCGATGCAAAGTAGCAGAAACCTATGTCATTCAATGTCATGGCATAATCCGGATGGTTTTCGCCAAGGAGTTCCTTGCGAATTTCAGCAATTGTTTCAAAGTTGGAAATAGCTTTTCCCAAGTCCGAATGGCCTTGATCTTGGTATTTCAATGTGTCCGCAACTTGCTGCGCAAACATAAATGGAGCGAGCATTATGAAAACCACGCATAAAAAAAGGCCGCGACACATAGCACAGATAAAGTTATTCTAATTTCCGGCAAATATACAAATATACGATTTGTTTTATATGTTTCATGCACAAAACCCTTGGTAAAGGAGACTCTTTCATATTATATTTGTAGTCATATGTTTAAGAACTGAATAAAACTGGACCACAGTGTACATCAAAAAATCACATTTCATAATATATCTCGTCCTTGCGTTGGTAGCAGGATTCGGATTGAACATCCTTTTCGGAAGACTGAAGACACAGTCCGGCCTTGTAAATGGCGACATCTCAGAGGCGGCCAGGTTCAACAACATGGTTGTAAGTCCCGAAATGAGTGCTTTTCTGGAAAAAATCACAAACGATACCACCGAATTCAACAAAACCATGGCCTCACTGAAGGTTCTCACTTCACGTATGGCTGAGTTTGACGAGCTCGTATCCATAGCCGCCATCGCAGCTGAAGGCTATGGCGATCTTGATTCCTCTCTCAAGCATTTGTCGAAAATAAAGCAACTTGCATCCAAAGCGAAAGACAGCGGAGTAATGGCCGTCGAGTCTCTCAATGAAATTGCAGAAGGCAAAAAGTCTTCAATAAATTATGAGCTTGCTTCGCAGAATCTCTCCCTGGCATTTCTTATGGTGGATCGCCAAGTCAGTGCCGGGAAGCAGTTTGTCTGCGCTGTGGACAAATATCTGCACGGGAAGGACATTGCCGGATACAAGGATCTTGCCTTAGCCTGTGACCTGTGGGCCGGATATTGTGCAGGCGCGGCTGTCATGAACAAGGATGAGGAAGAACTTGATTACTGGAGCAAGAGGCAGAATCTCCTTTTGGCACAATCCGGTACTGTTGCAGCAGAAGATATTGCCAGCGGCAGACTTAAGGACTATGACTTCACTCATCTCCAGGATTGTATTTCCATAGATAGTTTTGCCGGTCTTAATCTGAATGAATCTGTCAGGATGCTGGAGTCCGGCCGTTTGGGCGGATCGTTGCAATACCTAAGCATGAAATCGGAATTATCTTCAGCCGTGGATGTCAACCAGATGATGCAGAATGTCCTGCCACGTGCCTGCCTCATGAACTGATGTCAACATTAATAGCCTGTCCTTTCCTGATTTAGGTTGACTCGGGTTCTATTCTGATTTCCATACTGTTCCTTTCGGAGATGGAACAGCTGTGAAATTGCAGAAACTCATCAGGGCAGCAGGCAAACGTAGCTACGGTACTTTCAATGATTGCAAGCAGGGCTTCTACTGGTCATCAACACTTAATCATGATGATTCTGGTAACCCTCTTGTATCGTGGTACGCATTGTGTATGTATTATAACCGTAACGCTATCAACGCGAAGAAATACACATATTACCGCTACTTCGGTTTCCCGATACGTCCGGTACACAACTAATAGTAACTCTTGCCTGAGACCCTCTGTTTACACCTGGAGGTTTGCCCGGGGTCTATTTGGAGAAGTTGATGCCGGCCTTGTGCCGCTGCGCCAATTATGTCTCATACAGGGATTCGTTCCTTGGAAGTAGCTTGGAATTTAGAAATTGCTTACATTTGAAAAAATCACCATAGGGAAATGACAAAGCAAAGCAGCAATTTCATCTTCGCTTCAGAGACGGAGTGGCACGATGCAGGCAACGGCGCCGAGCGCCAGATTCTCGGCTACAACGACAACATCATGATGGTCAAGGTCAAGTTCAAGAAGGGTGACATCGGCTCGATGCACAGCCATCCGCACTCCCAGGTGACCTATGTGGCCTCCGGGAGGTTCGAGTACACAGTTGGCGAAGTCACGAAGATCGTGGCGGAAGGTGATGCGCTCTACAAGCAGCCCGGCATCGAGCACGGCTGCGTATGCCTCGAGGACGGCGTCCTGATCGACTGTTTCAACCCGATGAGGGACACCTTCCTGGAGTAATAATGCTGGAAGCTAGCACAACGCCTCAAGGTCAGGAGTGAACATGGCCTGGATGAGGGCGCCGAACATGCCGGCGATTTCCTTCTCCGTGTATCCGAACATCTTGGTGCCGATCTCGTTGACCATGCTGATCTCGGGGTCGGTGAATTTCTTGTCCGCGAAGATGATGCTGAGTATGTACTGGAAGAGGGCGTCGCGCAGGCCGGGCTCCTCCTCGAGGATCTTCGCGACTGTCTCGCTGAAGATGGCCGGGACGTCCTGCTGGCTGATGTTGTCGAGGAAGCCCATAGGGAACATCTGGTAATTTGACAGCTGGTTGAGGATGAAATCATACTCCTCCTTGTTCATGTTCACGACGGAGTTTGCCACGATAAGGCCGGCAGAAGCGATGAAGTACGGCATGTACTTGTCTACGGTCGAGGTCCCGACCTTGAGCAGGATGCCGATAAGCTCGCTCATCCCCTCGTCAAGCTCTTTCTGGGTCTTGCAGGTGGAGAAGAGGTTGAGCGCCTGGATTCTGATAGGATTGACCGGGTGTGAGGCCGAGCTCATGCCGTCTCCCTCGAGGAAATACTGCAGGCTCTTCTTGTTCTCCTTGATGAGGGTCTCCATGTCGACGTCCAGTTTGGTGATGTCCAGGCCGGAAGACAGCTTGAAGAACGATGACACGCACGTGTTGATGTCAGGTATTGCAAGGTACCCGTAGCGGTCGGCGACAAGCTCGCACAGCTGCTCGCTGAGGCGCATCTTGTACTGGAGTATCACAGGAATCTTGGCCTCGTCCGGGAACACGAAGGAGAGTATTCTCTGGAAATGCGTGTCCTTGTTGATGAGATGGCCGATCTCGTGGCCGACAACGAACCTGAGCTCGTCATCGGTCATGAGCTCCACGAGGGCGGAATTGATATTGACGATATTCGGCTCTCCTTCCTTTTCGGAAGCGACCGAAAAGGCGTTGACGCTCGCGTCTCCGGTGATGTAGAAATCGACAGGCTCATCGTATCCGAGGTCCTTCTTCACTCCATAGAAGAGATCGTGGAGATGGCGCATCATCTTCTTCTCGACCTTGAAGCTGTGGCCCTCCATCGTGCTGCGCCAGTAGACATCTGACTCCGAGCCGCTCAGCTGCTTGAGGAGTTTCTCCACAATAGGGCCCTGTATGGCATCATATATCTGTTTGCGGACATTCTGCTCGAGTTCGAGCTCGACTTTGAATTTTGGCATATGCTATTTGATTATGTAAATATAAAAGGACTTATCCACAAATATAGAAAACGTTCCTTCGCTTCACGGTCAGAACGAATAACAGCATGAGATAGAGAGCCCGGTATCACCAGTAGCCTTCGAAGATGGCGTCGGACTTGTTGGCGGAGTAGAGCACCGGCAGCCAGACGCGGTAGCGGTATTCCCTCTGCCAGCTGTTGCCCGCAGAGGCGAAGTCGCACATCCTGACCGCCTTGGCGTCCAAGGCACGGTCGCCGTATTCTCCGAGCAGCATAGGGACTTCCATCGCCATCCAGATGCCGGCCGGAGCATCGACCATCTTGCCTTCAGCGGGGCCGTTGAAGCTGATGCATTCGTCCACATCACCATCGCCGAAGCGTGAATCACGTGCGAATACGACCGGACCCCTCTCCAGTGCCGCCATACTGCCGATCCGCGCGATTCTGGTGCTCATGCCCAGGCTGATGCGTATCTCGTCGCCGCGTTTCCAGACCCTCTCGATGCTGCAGTACGACCCCGGCCTGACATCTGAGACCGCCTCTCCGTCGACCGCGACCGTGCTCTCCGCGCTCCACTCAGGTATGCGGAGATTCAGCTTCATCTTGACCGGCTTCTCCGGAGAGAGCTGCAGCACAATCTCCCCGTCTTCCGGATATCTGGTCAGCTGTCTGACCGTCATCGCGGTCCTTCCGACCTTCATATCCATCGTGGAAGGGATGTAGAGGTTGACGTCCAGCTCGTTGTCGGCCGGCATGCGGTACATCACCCGCGGGATCATCGCGAACCCTCTCGGGGCATTGGCGTTGCAGCAGTTGATACGCACGTCGCACTGGTCTTCGCCCTCGCGGCGGAATCCCTCGAGCGGGGTGTATTTCACAATCTGGCTTCCGTCCGCCTTCATGCTGGCCATCAGTGCGTTGTACATCGTGCGCTCGATCTGGTCCGCATATCGGCTGTCATGCTCGAAGTCCATCATACGCTCGTTGAATTGCATCCAGGTGAATGTGACGCAGGTCTCCATCATGTGCCTTGTCGGGAGCGTCTGCTTCTGCCGGCCGCCGTACCAGCACTCCATCGATGCGCCGGATCCGCAGATGTTGATCTCCTCGTCCAGGATGTGACCGTACGCCTTGCGCGCGGCATCGAGCAGCTTCTCGTCTCCCGTGACGCGGTACAATTCCAGCATTCCCACATAGCAGGACATCATCTCGTAGGCTTTCTGACCGTTGTCAAAGCTCCACCACGGAGCGCCTTTAGCCAGCGGGAAGCGTTGCGCGACCGGAACGTCGCATTTCGCGATCAGCCGGTGGCTGGATTCGCCGTCCTCCACTATGTATCCGGCGAAATCAAGATACCTGCGGTCCTTGGTGATCCCGTACAACAGCATCACCGGCTCCAGTATGCTGCAAGGAGGCATGCCCTTGTACAGACCGGCGTCGTATATGTGCTTCTTGCCAGGTCCGAACTGGCTGATAGTGTAGTCGAGCAGCTTGCAGGCCGCGTCCAGGGCGTCCTTGTCGCCCGAGAGCTTGTACCACTTCAGCAGACCCAGCAGGGTGTACTTGCGTCCCCACACGTCCCAGCCGTTCAGCTGGTGTTCGGCATCATAGTCCCCGATATATCCGTTCGGCAGCTGGGTGGCCATTAGTTTCTCTTCGGCGTACTTGATCCTGGCGTAGAGATCTGGGTCTCCGTTATATTGGAATGCCGCCATGGCGCCCTGCACCCATTTGCCCCAGAATTCGCTCGCCCAGCGGTTGTTGACCTCGTCCTGCTGCTTGAACGGCTCGATGAGCTCGTCCACGTCCTGTCCCATCACACGGTTGAGGATGCAGTCATCCACCCTGCTTCCGATGTACCCTTCCATCTTGATCTGTTTTATCTGCGCTCCTGCGCTGCTGGCCGCCAGGACCAATGCGATTGCCAATACTGTTTTTTTCATGATCGAGTCTATTTCTTACAAACTTAATGGTTTTTCCCTTTCCACGAGAAAAAATGTAAAATTTGTGAGGACTAAATCGTAAGTGGACAATGAAGGAAATCAGTACTATCGGAATCCTGACATCGGGAGGCGATGCCCGGCATGAATGCATGCGTCAGGTCGGCGACAAGCTCGCACAGCTGCTCGCTGAGGCGCATCTTGTACTGGAGTATCACAGGAATCTTGGCCTCGTCCGGGAACACGAAGGAGAGTATCCTCTGGAAATGCGTGTCCTTGTTGATGAGATGGCCGATCTCGTTCTGCTCGAGCTCGACTTTGAATTTTGGTATGTGTTATAGTGTTATGCGTTTTTCTCGACAGTCTGATCCGAATATAAGCAGAAATGGCTTAATGTGTATGGTTACAGATAACGATCTGCGAATTTGAGGTACTGGCGCCAGTCTGCTATGGTGATGCTGTGGCGGCCGGTGCGGAGATGATAGCGGAGCGGACCTTCGCCGACATAGCTGTCCGGCCCGGGGAATTCAGCCCCGGAGAGCCCCTCGAGACCGAAAAGCTCATACACTGGAGATGCCCCCTTGATGCCGAGGAATTCGCCCTTCGGGTCGGCATAATGGTCCTCTGTCGCACTTCCAACGCATACCGGGCGCGGTGCGATGAGGGCGATCAGCTCGTGCTGGTCGAATGGCAGCGCCTCGACGTTGAAATTGTATTTCATGAAGTTGTCGCAGAACCAATGCGGATTCCAATAATTCACACGACCGACCGTCTCGCCGAATTTGCGGCAGGTGAGCGCCGCGCCGCAGTTGCCGGAATCATTGGAGATAACCATTGCGAAGCGTGTGTCGGCAGCTCCTGCCCAAAGCGCGGTCTTCCCCAGCCGCGAATGCCCGATCACCGCTACGCGGGCCGCATCGACATCAGCGTCAGTCTCAAGATAGTCCAGTGCCCGGCTCAGCCCCCATGCCCAGGCTGCGATTGTGCCCCATTCATCCGGCTCCGGATAGTCCTGTCCAGGCTTGTAGAACAGCGGATGTACGCCGTTCTGGAAGCAGTCGTCGAAGTCCGGGTCCACGTCGCCGCGATAAAAGGTCGCGACTCCGTATCCTGCCGCGATGATCTCCTCGACGGGCCATCTAGATGCATTTGCGCCTCTTTCGAGAGTCTCCACACTTCCACCGTATGCTTTCATCTCTTCCGGTGTCGGCATCGATATCCCTTCCTCCGTGCTGACAGCCCAGTTGCCCTTGAAATTGATGCCGAGAAAAGCTGGGACGGGCCCTTGTGTGCCAGCGGGAGTATAGATCAGGAGCCGCAGATAATGCCGCCCGGTATTGTCGAAATGCACTTTCACTTCTTTGCGCACGGCTTTTCCGCCGAGCGCTTCCGCATCGCGGTACACAGTCTCGAAATGCAGCTGATCCGGGCGTCCCGGGGCGCGGCCGAACATCTCGTGCTCGAACATCGCGAACAATTCGGGACGGCGTTTGCGTTTCCATTGTGCCACGGAGCGTACTCTGCGACCGTTTTCCATGCGCAGCGGATCCTGCAACACGCAATCGTCCCCAGGCTCGACCAGCACTTCGTGGAAGATGTCCCGCCTGCCGACATCCGTCGGCGAATCCGGCTGCACGCATGCGGCATGGGCGCAAAGCTGGGCCACTTCGACTCTTTCCGGCTCGCTCTTCATCACTGCCGGGATGTAGCTGTTGCCGACGCAGGACTCTCCGGTCAGGGTTTCGAACCACACACAGGCGGCAGTCAGGGATCCGACGCTTCGGTTGAGCTCCGGCGGGTTGGGGCCGTAGATGTTTTTGCGCACGTAGGTCCCCGCAATGTTGTCCAGAGCCGTTTCGACCGGCGCTTCTACCTGCGTCCCGCCGGCCGTGAACGTGATTTCATGTCCCGCCGCCTTGCACATCGCCTCAAGGTGCATGCGTACGTTGGTGTCGGGGATCAGGGCGCCATTCACCACGATGGCGGAAAGTACCAGTATCAGCAGATTCATGGTTCGATAAGTTTCATCATATAGCAATTTCAGTCGATCGCGTAATCAAGCCTCATCACCCTGACAGGCTTGTCGGATCCGACTTCCAGGTTCGGACACAGCACCTGCCGGCCTGTATCCAGGAATCCGCATTTCTCCATCACTCTTCCGGAGGCGGGGTTCTCAGGGAAATAGTCGCCCCATAAGGTGGTGAAACCCTTGACGTTGAAGCAGTAGTCCACGACGGCCTGGAGGGCCTCGGTGCAGATGCCTTTGTTCCAGAAGGGCTTGGCAATCCAGTAGCCGACCTCGCACTGGTCTTCCTCTATGTCGAGATTGGAGAAGGCAGCAGGAAGATAGCCCACACAGCCGATCGCTTCTGAAGTTCCCTTCAGTTCCACCGCCCACATCCCATCTGAGCTGAAGACGGTCTTTATGGTCTCAAGGCTTTCTTCCACCGACTTGTGCGGTGGCCAGCCGGCTCGCGGCCCCACATCGGGGTCCGATGCATATTTGAACAGCGCATCGGCGTCCGATTCGCGCCATGGTCTGAGTATGATTCTTTTGGTTTCCAGTATCTGCATGTCTTTGATTCAGTGTTCGATATTATTGTGCGTGATCATTTCCTTCTCATGATCATGGCAGCATAGCCGCCATAGATTATCTGCACCGGACCGTCCGGCTCCTGTTGCCAGAATTTGATCATGTCGGGAAGCATCGCCTGCTGTGCCCTCAGAGGCCGTCCGGTACCGAAATCCACCTCGCATGCCTTGAACTTGAGCTGGTTGTTGACATAGAACAAATCCGGATCCCTGCTGTTCATGTCACTTGCATCGAACAGGAAGTACGGCAGGCCGTGTCTTGTGGAGCAGATGGAGAGCCGGACGTTTTCGCTGAGCGCCTCTTTGTCGTTCAGTTTGGCGGCCACGGCCTCTTGAATGTCGGAAACTCCGACATTTCTGCCGAACTCTCCTATCACGATAGGTTGTGAGAAGTTTCCGAAGAAGTCCTGCGGCATTCCACAGGCCCTGTCCCGGAGATCGGCGACCTCCAGGAGCGTGAATCTCTCCTTTGCAGGGAGCTTCTCCAGAAGCTTGCTGGCGGCAAGATGGCACAGTACAGCATTTGTCCCGGCGCCGGATTCCTTACGCATGCGGGAAAGCTCATCCTGGCTGATCTCCAGGGTGCAGTTGCCCTTGATAAGCTTCATCGTCGCAACGTTGAACAGCATCTTGAAAATCGATTTGAATTCAATCTTGCTCCAGCCGAGTTCCTGGATGCGGGCCTGTGTCTGATCCTTTGTAAGCGTGTCGGCATCCGGGATGAGATCCTGGTCCACAGTCATCGCCTCCACTGCAGTCCCTGAAGTCATTCTGGCCCAGTCGCCGGCAATCCTGTAGAAAGTGTATCCATCCATCAGGGCGTGGGCTCCCTGGAGAACAAGCGCAACTCCGTCTTCAAGCGTGATCCTATAAGCTTCCAATGCCTGCGATATCCCGCTTTTGAAACTCTTCGTATCGAATTTCGGCACAAGGGAATACATGTCTTCCGAGACGGAACGCTCCCTGCGGTCGAGCTCAACCAGTTTTATCCGGGCTTCGTTACCGCTCCAGGTCACGGACTTCATTTTTTCATCATACCTCCCCAGCAGTTGCGGATAGGGCTGCAGGACAGCATCCAGTGATGCCTGCAATGTCGTGGCGTCAGGCAATTCTTTATAGACCCAGGCGCCCTTGATGACCATGTCGAGGCAGAACAGGTCAAACGATGTCAGTTCCCACGTCTTCATATGCGGATGTCTTCAGTTATTCTATTTCATTCTACTCTTCACATCAGCTCCGGCACCGGTTCCCTTATACTTGCTCTGGGCGGTGTTGAAATTGTATCTGATGGAGAACTTCAGCCTTTGGGTGTCCATGCGGTTGGTCTGCTCTATGATATGGCTTCCGCAGTTGGTCATCGCATCGTATCTGCCGAGACCGGCGAGGTCGGATCCTTCCAGCCGGAGGACAAGAGCCTTGCCCAGGAATGATTTCTGGACGGCGGCAGAGATGTCCAGGAAGTTGTTTGTAAGCGTGGCGTTGCCGGAATATGCCTTGCTGTGGAATTCGCCTCCCAGCTCGATCTGCCAGTCATTCTTGAATCTGAAAGTGTTGAACAGCTGTGCGATAAACATCGGCTTGTCGTTGAAAGAGACTTCCTTGCGGCTGGAGATGTCTCGCGGATCCGGCAAGTCGAGCGTCAGCCACTGCTGAAGTACTCCGGCAGTCCAGTTCAGGGTCCATATCCCGACGGCAGGAGCGGTATTGACAAAGAAGGCGAAAGTCCTGAAAGGTTTGTCCAGGTTTGTCGGGTGCGCCAGAATCACCCCTTTGTCGTTGTACAGTTCCGACCACTGCGAAATCACGTTGTCTGTCCTTGAGTACTGAGTTGCGACGGTGATCCATTTCCAGATGACGTTCAGGTCCAGGTCGCGGTCTGTCTGCGGCTGGAGCTTTGCGTTCCCGCTCTGGTATAAGTAGCGGCTGTGGTAGCGCACTGCACTGCTGAGTGACTCGAAATCAGGCCTGTGTGTCTTTGTGCTGTAGCTCAGCTGCATCTGGACAGGTCCGAAAGCATTTGCATAGGTGAGAGTCGGGAATAGATTGTCGTACTTTCTGCTCAGGTCATCAGACCCTGTCAGATCGTCATAGACGTAGTTCACATGCTCATAACGGAGACCTGCGCTGAATTGTCCGACTTTCTGGACATAGAACCCATAGTTGGCAAAAAGAGCGATGTTGTCTTCACTTACCTCCGAAGCTGACGGAGGTACGGCGGCGCTGTTGATGGTGTAATCGTCATTCTTGCGTGAGAACACGTCTTCAGTGCCGGCCTGAAGCATGCCTTTCCATATAGGATACGACAACACGAGTTTTGCGGCATACATCCTGTTGCTGCTATGTGAAAGGTAATTGACGTCATCGTTCTGCTTCATTTCGCTTTTTTCAATGGTATGGGCATCCTGGGACGTCTTCATTCCGTAGTAATCGGCGTTGAAATCTATCCCCAGTTTCCCGGCTCGCCCATTGTAATAGGCATTGGCGGATATCCCGCAAGGCATTTTGTCATTGTGGTGGTTGCCCTCGGATATGAGGCGGTCAGTCAGAGTGCCTCCCTCGAAGATGTCTTCGTCGATGAGCTGCTGGACGTCCACCTTGGGATTCATCTCGGTCTCGATCCTGAAGCCCAATGAATGATTTTCCGAGATCTGCCAGTTCACTCCGCCGTTCACCCCGGCGTTTGTCATCTTCTGGACGGCATCCAGAATCCCTTCCTGCTTGAACCCTGGGTTCCCGAATGTTTGCTGAAGCATGTCGCTTTCCTGACGGTAGGTGTTTTTCGCAGCATTCACTCCGGCGAAGATGTCCACTCCGTCATGGCGGTAGTTGGCGTTCAGGTAGCCTGCCGGATCGTTGTAGCCGTTGCGGAGGGATTGCCCGTCTGTAAGACCGGCATTGAAACCGAATCCGTCGCCCTGATGCTTCACGGTCCGGATGCGCACCACGCTGCGTATGCTCGCATTGTACTGCGCTCCAGGGTTCGTGATGACTTCCACGCTCTGGATCTCGTTGCTCTGCAGGCGGTCGAGCTCGGTCATGTCGGAGACCTTCCGGCCATTGATATACACAAGGGGAGTTCCTTTGCCGACGACCTGCAGCCCGTCCTGGCTCTTTATCACACCGGGAGTCCGTGAGAGGACATCGTTGGCGGTACCGACCGTTTCAAGTACCGTACCTCGCACCGAGGTCTGCAGACCTTCGCCGGTGAGGGTGGTTTTCGGTATGACGGCTGAGACTGCCGCCCCTTCAAGATATTGCGTGTCAGGACTCAGCGTGATCGTGATGTCGTCGGCCGGGGTGGCGTAAAGGGTGTTGTATCCGATCATCGACACCATCAGAAGCTGGTTCTTGCCATCTGTCACCAAGTGGAACGAGCCGTCTTCCGCGGTTGTCGTACCTGTCACCACGGTGGAGTCCGTTTTTGAAACAGCCACGACATTGGCAAAAGAAACAGGTCCGCCTTTTTCATCCAGCACCTTTCCTTTCCAATCATCGGCTGCAAATGCCGTAGCAGGCAGCAATGCCATCATTATCTGGCATGCGATCTTGATCTTCATTACGATCTTTTCCATAGATAATACAAATATAGAAAAAAGCCGATAAAATAACATTAGTTATCCTACGTATGTTATTTTTTACTTCCGAATTATGGCGTATATTTGCGCTGCGTTATATAACGGATGTTTCATTTATGCCAAGACAACCAAGATTCTCAAAGGAGGACATAGTCGCCGCCGGACTCAGGATAGTGAAGTCCAAAGGGCTTGAGGCGGTCAGCGCCAGAGCTTTAGGAAAGGAGCTGGGAACTTCGTCCAGTCCCATGTTCACTATGTTCAAGGACATGAACGAAGTGATGGACGCCATCCGTTCCACGGCAGAGAAGGTATTCGTCGACCGTATGGATGGTGTGACCGACTATTTCCCTGCATTCAAGGAATTTGGTCTCAGGCTTGTAGCCTTTGCCAAGGAGGATCCGAACATCTTCCAGATGCTCTTCCTGGGGAGGGATTCTCGTCCGGAGATTGCTGAGAAGATCGCCCGGGAATGTTTGTGCCAGGTTGGGCAAGGGTATGGATTGGGCCGTGAAGATGCCGATCTGCTTTTCAGGCAGATGTGGCCGGTGGCCTGCGGCATCGCGGCTCTCTGTGTGAAGCATCCGGAAGATTTCCCGGAGGAGACCGTGAGCAGGACGCTTTCCTGCCATTTCTCCGGTATCATGTCGATAATAAAGTCCGGTAAGGAAGTTGAGGACATCAAACCTCAGAAAAGGACGTTATAAATCTTATAATGAATTGATTATGGAAAACGCTTTCATTCACGCACTCCGCAAGATCCCTACATACTTCTATTACCTTCCGCTGCTGGTCAGCTGCAGCAACTGTCCTGAGACCCTTTTCACGGAGGAGGTCAACGGTCAGCGTCTGCTGGTGTCCGTCAGGGGACCGGAAGACGGCAAGCCGGTCGTGCTTATGCACGGCAACGGAGGTTCGCACAAGAGCATGAAGACCCAGCAGCTGCAGCTCGCCAAGGCCGGCTACCGCGTCTATTGTCCGGATTCACGCGGACAGGGAGCGAACGAGCCCCTTCAGGAGTATCATTATGCGGACATGGCCGAGGACTGTTACCAGCTCATCCTTGCGCTGGGCCTGGACAAACCGCTGGTCGGCGGATGGAGCGACGGAGGCATCAATGCGCTCCTGCTTGAGATGGCGCATCCCGGCACCTGCTCGATGATCGTTGCGGCCGGCGCCAACCTCTATCCCGACTGCGGGGAAGGATTCGAGGAATTCAAGGCCTGGATACTCTCGGAAGGCACTCCTCTCGCCCTGATGATGCTTGAGGAGCCGCAGATCGACCCGGCCGACCTCGCGCTCATCCACTGTCCTGCGCTCATCACGGCCGGCAGCAAGGACCTCATCAGCGTGGAGCACACCACCTTGATCGCGGACTCGATTCCGGACTCCGAACTGCGCATCTTCAAGAACGCCAGCCACAGCAGCTACATCAAACGCAATCCGCGGCTGGGACGCGCGATGCTCGACTTCATGTCCCGGCACTCGTTCTAGTCCAATTCACAAAAGAAAGAAGCTCTTGCCGTCAAGCAAGAACTTCTTCTTCTGATATCTCTGTGAAGCGCTGCCGCTCCACTCCGTCGCGTACGACCGTGCCGAAGAACATCCCGTATGGCCTTACCCAATACTCTCGCTCTCCATACATAGCCTGATAGACAACCATCGGCTCCAGGGTTTCGCTGTCTTTGGCAACCGCGACCAACTTGTATTTCCCACCCTTGAAATGGCGGAAATATCTGACTTTTTTCTCCTCTTCCATACGCGGGCGAAGTCCATCTTACTCCGCGTCTGTCACGAGACGCACGCAGTATCCGGCATAGCGGCCGAATGCGTAGTCCGCGTAGACGCCGTTGGTGCCGAAGCACAGGTTGCGGGAGATCAGCTTGCCATACGAGTCAGATGCCCAGTAGTATCCGTATGCGCCGCAGTAGTTCAGGCTTGTGCCGCTTCTGCGGCCGGCGGCCGGTAGGAAGACGATGCCGTCTGCGTTGATCTTGCTCCAGCTGAAGCTGCCATCGACCACATTCCCAGCATAGTCGTCAGGATAGACAAACAGTCCGCTGTACTGCTTTCCGTCGATCGTCACAGGAGCTGCGACAGCATTGGAGTAGCGTGGCTTGCCGTTTGTCATGCCGCGGCGGTTGAGCAGGAAGTTCCATTCGTCCGAGGTGAGAGTCGACCATTCACCGGCATTGATGCCCTTGCTCTCGCAGAATGCCGCACCCCAGTCGAGTGTCTCGGCGTCAGCGGCCGTGTAGCTGTCTGATGCACCATAATTGGACTTGGTCCAGAAGAAGTGCGAGACGTGGTCCGCGCTCCAGGCCTCGGCATAGTCGCTCTGCTGAGCCTCGAAAGCCCAGTCTGCGCCATCGAAATACAGGTTGCCGCTGGCGAATTGTATCTTCCGGCCGTTGGTGTTGACGGTGAATATGCCGCTGGCTGGTGCCAGTGCGCTGAATTCAGGAGTCAGCTCGATAGTGTAGAGCTTGCTTCTCTGCACGGTGGCGGTGACGCCTTCGCGCAGGTTGGCGGTGAAGGTCTTGCCTTCGACGTCCGAAACCGTGATGCTGAGTGCCGTGTAGCTGCCGGCCGGGATTGCGATGTAGAATGATGTGCCTTCTTCGCAGATTGCCGCTCCGTCGCCGCAGTCCAGCGTCACACCGCACTTCGCCGCATTCGCCTCATCGGTCAGGACGGCTTCGGTGCTCTCGTTGACGGTGAAAGCACCGCTCAGGGCTTGCTCCGCGTCGGTCACATTGATGCTGCGTACGGCTGTCGATCCCTTCAGCGAGAGTTCGAGCACACCGCACAGGTTCTTGAAAGTCAGCGAAGTGCTGGTCCCCTGTGCATACATCGGATTGATGCCGGAGAAACTGTTTCCGGCGTCGAGGGTCTGTGTCGCAGGGAGGGCGAATCCGCCATTGACGTAGATTCCGGCAGGGTAGACCGCAGTGAATGTGCCTGTGGGCTCTGCGGCGCTTTCGTCTTTCTTGGTGAAAGTCGCCGTCGTGGCGTTGGCTGCGTCCGGCGCGGCGGTGTAGATCGTACCGTTGATGGAGATTTCATCTCCGGCTTCCCAGCAGATCCTGTTGCCTTCCGCGAGGGCGGTCTTTGTGTCCTCGTTCTCTATGCTGGCGGTGAATACCAGCGAGTCCGCCATGTTTGTGAAACTATCCTTTACGCAGCCAGAGAGCATCAACGCAGCCGCTGCGACAGCTATGGTAGAATAAATGTTTTTCATTGTCCTTTCCTCCTGTTATTCAACGACATAATTGATGGCCTGGGTCTTGGCGTCCAAGAGCTTGAAGTTTATCTGCACCGTGTCACCCTTGCTGTATGTCCTGCTTGTGGTGAACTTGCAGGCTCCGAGAGCCGGATCATAGTCCATTTCGTAGGTCTGGCCGTCGATCTCGACCGAAGGCTTGAAGCTGAAGAGCACCTTGTCGAGGGAAACGGTGGCCTCTACTGAAATGGTGCCGTCAGGATTGGTGTTGATGTCGCGTGCGAGCACATAGGTGGTTTCGGTGCCGGTGACGTAGCCGTTCAGCACGTTGGCCGGGAGAAGATGCTTGATCGGGTCCTTGCCCTTTATGTCGAGGGTGATCTCGGATCCTCTGTATGACTTGACCTTGCCGGTGATGTAGATCTTGCCGCCTTCGAAGCCGACAATGACGTTTCCAGATGTGAGGAAGTATGGGTTGGTGTCGAACCA
Source organism: Candidatus Cryptobacteroides sp. (assembly GCA_045627265.1). Lineage (GTDB taxonomy): Bacteria > Bacteroidota > Bacteroidia > Bacteroidales > UBA932 > Cryptobacteroides. The sequence goes on along the minus strand of JAZQNI010000057.1, from coordinate 17,894 downwards.
TCCGCTCGCAATGCCGATGTATGAAGGCTTGAATTCATAGTCGACGGATCCAGGGGAAGCACAGATCGTGCCCTTGCGCATGCTGTCGTCGATGATGTAGCTGCCGGACAGGATGTCTTCCTTGCTGTCGGCCGCAAATGCGATGTCGACCACGTCGAAGTTGCTGTTGTAGAACTCGAGGATGAGCATGCCGCTGGTCTTGGTGTTGTCGATCACGTACGGCTCGCTGTCGGCAGTGAAGGTGAATGTGGAGGCTTCAGGTTCGAGTGCGTAAGGTCCTGAAGGAGCCGGGCTCTTGTATGTGAAGCTGGCGTTCTCGACCACGTATGTGTTGCCGTCGTCGCAGACTATGCTGCAGTTGAAGATATATTCGTCGTCATTGCCGGAAGCGGCTATCGATGCCGTATGCTTGGTGCTGTAGACATCCATATAGCTGCCGCCGAACTTGGTCCAGGTGTAGAAGTCCTGATAGTCGTATTCGCCGACAAGCGAAGATGAGTTGATGCGCACAAATCCGTCGCAGCTCTTTCCGTCGCCGTCGATCGCAATGATGTCAAGGTCGAAGTAGCTGCTCTCGACTGTGGCTTGGATATAGAAGACGTCGAGGGTGACTGTCTTTGCGGATGGACCACCATGGCTGAACGGGTCGTTGCCGGTCGCATTCAGGGTGATAGTGGAGCCGTGGGCCGATTTGATTGTGCCGCTGACGTTCATCTTGCCGTTTTCGTACGCGACAGTGACGTTGCCGGAAGACAGGAAATAATTGTATTGGTCGAAAGTGCTGCTGAAGGTCACGACATATGAAGGGATAGGATAGATGCTGTCCATGCCTGTCGATGCGGCGATGGTGCCCTTCTCTCCGGAGTTGCTGATGCTGTAGGTGCCGGCAGGGATGTCGTAGGTGTCGGTGATGAAGCCTAGTTCGGCAAAACTGCCGTTCTCGGTGTTGAGGTCGAGCAGCAGCATTCCCGTACTGGTCTGGTCATAGGCTACGATGTTGACGGCATCCAGCGTGAAGTCGGATGCGGCCGGCTCGATCACGAACGGATCCGGAACCTTGATGTCGGGCGTGAAGGTGTAGTCGTTGTAGAAATAGTTGTGCCCTGTAGTGCAGAATATGTCCCCTTTGAATGTATATGTGCCGTCGTGGTTGTCCACGATTGATATTTCGGTCGTGTTCTTGAAATATCTCGTGTTGGAATTGAACTTGACATATGAGTCAAGGGAGTTGATTGTATAATCGGATATCCTGTAGGTTCCCGGCAGGCTGTGGGTCATCGGATAGACGACGATTACGGCGGAGGAGTTGTATGTCTTGCCGTCAGATTTGCCAACCGCGCTCTGTGTGAGCTCGATTTTGTAAGAAAAAACATCTCCGATCAGGTCTTTGGTGGACGTGTCGGTGATGGATATCGTCTTGATGGTGGTTGTGTAGTCCAAGGCGTATGCTCCTGCTGAAGCGATGAGCAGCGCCATGATAAGCAATAAACGTTTCATCTTAATTATAATTACAGGTCGCAAATATACATAACATATAGGGTATTATGGACATCCCGGTTTGGCAAGTGTCCATTTTTGTGGTATCTTTGCATGAAACGAAAACAATCTAAATTTAAATTAAACATGAAGAAAATCGGAACATTGTTCTCTGCCATTCTGGTGGGTGTATTGTGTTTCTTGAGCTGCGAAAAGGCTCCTGAGATGGTTTCTTTGACGTTCGACGCCAACGGAGGAAAGTTTGATGACGGCACCACGACGCAGGTTGTCACCGGCGAGGTCGGATCAGATCTTGCCATGCCTCAGTCTCCGTCCTGGGATATCGCACATACATTCGAAGGTTGGGATCCTGAGATTCCGGCAGTATTCCCGGATGTTGCCACCACCTACAAGGCAAAATGGTCAGAGGTCAAGGTTACGGTCATCTTCGATGCCGCCGGCGGCAAATTTGCTGACGGCACTTCCTCCGCCATCGTCGAGGGGCTGGTGGGTTCGCCGATGACGGCGCCGGCCGATCCGTCCTGGGATGAGTACCATATCTTCAAGGGTTGGGATCCTGAACTTGCTGCGACCTTCCCTGAGACGACGGTCACATATACCGCGCAGTGGGAAGTCCATACGACCAAAGTTACTTTCAACGCCCGCGGCGGAAAGTTCGCTGACGGATCCAGCGTACTCGTTGTCGACGGCATCCCTGGTACTGCACTCGAAATGCCGCAGAATCCTACATGGGGAGACAATGAATTCGTCTGCTGGGACTGGAAGGAGCCGGTTACGGTTTTCCCTGAGAATGATGTCGAGGAGGAAATCGGTGCTATCTGGAATTCGATGGACATCGAGGTGTCGACCAAGTTCGGGTCGGCCAAATTCAAGGTCGTACGTGTGCCGGCCGGCACTTACAAGGTCGGAAGTCCTGCGTCTGAGCCAGGTCATGCACCTGATGAAATACAGCACGACGTTACTTTCACCAAGGATTACTACATCGGTCAGATCGAGTTCACCCAGAAGGCCTGGGAGGCTGTCACAGGAGAAAATCCTTCTTCCAAGCCGATGGCGCTGAGCCTGTCATATGTCAACAACCCGGTCAACTGCGTCGCATGGCAGGACATCTGCGGCGAGAACGGTGATTATGGCGAGGGCTCTTTTGCATATAGACTCCGTCAGGCCGTCAAGGAGACCATGGGGCTTGACATCGCTTTCCGTCTCCCTACGGAAGCAGAATGGGAGACTGCCGCCCGTGGCGGTCAGAAGCAGAGCTTGCCTTTCGGTATCGGCACAGGCCGTTGTCTCTATTGGTATATGGCCAATTTCGGCTGCGCAGAAGATGCTTACGACATGGACAAGTCGACGGAATGGGACGGCTGGGTCGACGATGAAGAAGGTGCTGAGAATGTGCTCGACGCATATACACCAGGCGGATATTACAAGGATTATCCGAACGGCTACGGCTGCTATGACTTCCACGGCAACATGGCCGAATGGTGCTATGACTGGTATGACTTTGACTATTATGCAACTGCGGAGGCCGCAAAAGACCCTCAGGGACCTTCAAAGCCAAGCAGCTTCGGCAATGTCAAGGTGCTTCGTGGCGGCTGGTGCATGCCGTTCTCTTCCGGTGGATTGACTTCCGGTGGACTTGCAGTAGAGTGCCGTTCTGCATGCCGCGGAATGTATCCTCTCCTGGACAGCAAAAAGGAATGGTCCAAAGGTGGAGCCATAGGTTTCCGCATCTGCTTCACCGGTTTCAACAAATAATTGAGGTATTTCTCAAAAATTGAGTATATTTACAATCGAATAAAATTAAAACGCTGATAAAATGACAAATCTTTTGTTCCTCCAGAATCTTGGTACCGGTGAAATCATCATCATCGCTCTTGTTGTATTGCTTCTCTTCGGCGGCAAGAAGATTCCAGAGCTGATGCGTGGTCTTGGCAAGGGCGTCAAGAGCTTCAAGGACGGCCTCAACGAGGTTGAGAAGGAGATTGAGAGTGTCGACAAGCCTGTCGAGAAGAAAGAGGAAAACAAATAATGTCTGAGGCGGAGTTAAACGCCCAGTCGGGAGAAATGTCTTTCTGGGACCATCTCGAAACTTTGAGATGGGCCCTTTTCCGTGTCGTGGTCGTGTTGTTCGTGCTGGTGGTGGCCTGTTTCATCGCCATGCCGCACATATTCGATCCTTTCGTGCTCGGGCCGACCACGTCCGATTTCTTCCTTTACAAGTGGTTTGCATCACTTGGCGGTGGGGCCCATCCGGGGCTCATGCCTGATTTCAGTGATGATTCTTTCCATGTCGATATCATCAACATCAATGTCGCCACGCAGTTCCTGACGCACATCTCCACGTCTTTCTGGTTCTCGCTGGTGCTGGTGTTCCCTTATCTCATGTACGAAATCTGGCGGTTCATCCGTCCTGCCCTGTTCCCGAGCGAGCAGAAGGGTGTGAGGACTGCTTTCCTGAGCGGCGGTGCGCTCTTCTACATCGGTTGCGCAGTGGGCTATGTCATCGTGTTCCCGCTCACTTTCCGCTTCTTGACCCAGTACCATATTGGAGATACGGTGGTCAACCAGATTTCCTTGAATTCGTACATGACGAATTTCCTGACGATAGTTTTTGTGATGGGGCTTGTGTTCGAGATGCCTATGCTTGCATGGCTTCTGTCCAAGTTCGGCATCCTGCGCAAGAGTTTCCTCAAGGAGCATCGTGACATCGCTGTGGTCGTGCTTCTCGTGCTTGCCGCCCTCATCACTCCTTCTGGAGACCCGTTCACCCTCTCCATCGTCTTCCTGCCTCTGTATCTGCTCTATGAGGTGTCCATCATGGTCGTCAGCGATGATGATCCCGAGCCCGCAGAAGACGCTTCCTAGCTCATTCTTGTTTTGCTAGAAGCTCCGCAGCGGCAGCAGCTTGCCTCTGAGAGGACTCCGCTCACTGCGTTCGCTCCGGCCCGACTATCAGCTTTTTGGATATTTGATATTTTTAGATACTTTTGTCAGCAACAAAAAGCTACCATGAGTATTAAATTAATTGTAATCCCGCTTGAGGTTATTTTTGTAATCTTCGAGGCTGTCGGGTTCTCGAGATTCTGTTACAAGTTTTTCTCTGGGAAAGACATGACGTTTCGACGCGTAGCCGAAATCGAGTTTTTGAGTTTGCTCTCAGGTGTTATCGATGCCTATCTTGTCATCCTGATTTCGAACATGGTTTTCAGCATTGGCAGACCTGCATCCAATACGGTATTCCTGCTATGCTATTCTCTGCTTTCCGCATGCTGCTCCAATGCCGGGATATTGTTTCATCTAATCAATGACGAGCAGGCAAGGTCCAATGAGCATTTATTGAAAACTGCGAAATTGGAAGCCTGCATGGCCGATGCGGAGGAATATGCCTACAGGACTTCATTATGCTTGAACAGCCATTTTATTCTTAATAGCCTTGGTACTTTATCGATTTTGATCAACCGGAATGATTCATCTGCTTCAGATTACTGCGATTCGTTGATGGAATGTTTCCGATATCATGTCAGAAATGCAAAATCACCCCTCGTATCCATGCAGAATGAATTGGAATTCCTGGGACATTACTTATCTCTGATGAATGTCCGTTTCCCTGATTCTATCATCGTCAACATCTCAGTCGCATCAGTAAACTCAAAAATTCCACCCCTTTCCCTTCAAACGCTTGTTGAGAATGCGATAAATCACAATTCCTTTTCCAAAGATTGTCCAATTGTCATCGACATAATCGAAAATGACTCCTCGATCGAGATCAGCAATCACATTAATCTGATCACCTCAGACAAGACCTCCTCAGGGCGGGGGCTGGAATTATTACGATTGTCTTATGCCGCTTATGGGAAGAGCATATCCATTGATACTTCCAACAACAAATATTCAGTACTTCTCCCAACAATTGATTGAATATGGATGTGGTAATAATCGAAGACGAGTTATTGTTTGCTGATGATCTCAAGCACAAACTTGAGTCTCTTGGCCGTAATATAAATGTCAAGGCTGTCTTGGCCAGTATTTCTGAAGGAGAAGAATGGTTTTCTTTAAATCCCGAACCAGATATATTGTTCTCAGACATCCGTCTATCAGACGGGTTATCATTCGATTTGCTCCGATCTAGAAATATCAAATGTCCTGTTATTTTCACTACCGCATACGAAAACTATGCGATTGAAGCGTTTGAATTCAATTCCATACAGTATCTTCTGAAACCCGTCAAGCTGCAGAATCTCGAAGAAGCGCTGAACAAGAGCATGAAAGTCTCGTCCATCGCAAACATCAGCAAGATTCTGTCCTCCATGGATTTCAGCAAGGCCGATGCATACTCTGCCACCCCACAATCATTTTTCATTACCAGGGGAGACTCCTACTATTGCATCAGAATGCAGGACATTGCAGCAATCAAAAGCGAATCTCGCCAATCTGTAATATACTTGACATCAGGACAAGACATTTTAGCAGAGGATTCTTTGAAAGAGATAGAACAGAAACTGAACCCTAAGTTCTTCAAACGCATTTCGCGGCAATGGATAATCAATCTCAACGCGGTCGAAAGAATCTCGCCAAAGGTCTTCGGCGGAGGGGAACTGCTCATTCGACCGAACATTACTATCCCGCTTGCCAGGGACAAATATCTGGAAGTCGTAAAAAAACTGACAAACTGATTCAGTCTCTGTATTCACGTTTTCATCCATAGAAAACACTGACTCGGAGTGTATTATTTGTAAAAGCATGAATGCGACAGTACTTTTACAAACAACCAACACTCAATGTCATGTTAAAACTACTCATCAATTCAATTTGGAAAGACAAGTTATTCCAAACTTTGATTTCGATAGCCTTCATTTTTGGGATTATCGTCCAGGGAAGAGCTGGAACAATCTTAGGGCTGTTATTTCTCTTATTTGGTTTAATCTGGCTTTTTTATGCTAGTATTTCCGGGGTGGAATTACCTGATACCTTGAAGTTTATTCTGGATATTTATCTCGATGTGGAATTCGTAGGGTTGCTTTTATGGGCATCCATCCACTTCCACTCATCCAGAATTCTTCCATTGATTTTGACCTGCCTTCTTTTAGCAACAGGGATGGTCATCATGAAAAGAATCAAGTAATTTTTGGGGGAATGTCACATAATTATTAACGAATAATTCTTGCAGCCAAACTTATCGAAATATGACGCAGAGGGATATGCCATAGAGACATGTAGGACGTTATGTCGCCCGCGTCAATTCTGTTTCATTTGCCTGCTATCATTTTCGGGCAAGATTGGCTCCATGGCATTCCACGTCCGGCGGCGGGAAAAAGCGGCGGAGCTGTGACCGAAGGGAGCATTCCCGAGCGGGAGCGAGGAGGAGATTCTTTGCTCCCTGAGGTCAGCTGCGCAGCCGCAAACACCGACGCTACGGCAAAGCTTTTGCGGAACGATACAGCCATTCCGCAGAATGACTTGAAAGAAGCGGGAGGAGGTTATTGCGGAGCGGTGTAAACAAAAAAGGAGGCCGACCGTTACAGTCGACCTCCGATCCGATATCGGCAGAAGCAGAACTTCGTGCCTTCAATGAAGATTATTCAGCGTAGCTCTCCTTTACGAAGCAAGCATTCTTGAGATATTCAGCGCTGATGCGGCTGGTCTCAAGGATATCACCGAGGCTTGAGCCTTCCATCTCGACGATGAAATGCTTCATGCCGGCGACGTCAGCATTCTTGAAGATAGCGTCGAAGCCTACCATTCCGCTCTGACCAACCTCTCTCCAATCCTTGATGTGGAGAAGTTCGAAACGACCAGGATACTTCTTGAAAAGCTCTACAGGAGCCTGATGAGCCATCATTGTCCAATAAACGTCCATCTCGAAGAATACGAGTGCAGGATCGGTGTGCTCTACAAGATACTCATAGATGACAGTATCCTCAACCTTGTTGAACTCATGAGAGTGGTTGTGATAACCGAACTTGAGACCCTCTGCAGCGCAAGCCTTGCCGATCTCGTTGAAGTACTCGCAGTAAGTCTGGAGACCCTCGACGGTATCAGGAACCTTGAAACTAGGAGCGACGATGTACTTGCAACCGATGGCCTTGTGAGCCTTGATGCACTGCTCCCAGACTGGCATTACAGCTGAGAAATCCTTGTTGGCGAGCTGCTCGTCAGAAAGATTGTACATTGTGTGGGTTGAAAGAGCCTGGAGACCGGCAGCGTCAAGGTCAGCCTTGAACTGCTCCGGCTCGAGACCGAAGAACTTACCGTCATTGTACCAGCAGGTCTCGATAGTTGTGTAACCCATCTCTGCGAGTTTTGCGAAAACTTCCTCGTGGTTCTGGGCATACAGTTCGTTGCTGCCGATGAGATCTCTTACAGAATAAAGCTGGATACCGATTTCCTTAGCTGCAGGCTTGGTGTTGCCACAAGAAACAAGAGCAAGGAGAGAGCAAGCTATGATGATGATCTTTTTCATTAGTCAAGAACTTTTACGCGGATGTTGCGATAATAAACGACGTCACCATGATCCTGGAATCCGATGTAACCTGCATGCTCAGGACCACCGCAGTTGTTGAGGAGGTCGAAAGCGATAGGCCACTTGTCGTGAGAGAACTTACCTGTGTTGAGGAGGTCGGTCCATTCCGGAGTCCACAGATGATACTCGAGTACGTTTGCACCGTTCTGCTTGTGAACGACTGTTCCCTGGTATACAAGGACACCACCCTCGTTCCACTCACCGAATGGCTTCGCGTTCTGAGGCTCGGCGATGATCATGTCGTAGAGAGATGAAGACTGACGGATACCTACGGTCTTGCCAAGCTGTGCATCAGGATGGTTGGCATTGTCAAGAATCTGATACTCAGGGCATGAGCAGTAGATGTGAACGTTCTTTTCCTCACCGTTCTCATTATACTCGACAACCTCGCGGCCGAGATAGAAGAGACCTGAGTTGGAGCCTTTCTCAACCTTCCAGTCGAACTTGAGCTCGAAATTCTGGAACATCTTGGTGAAGATGATGTCGCCACCGTCGCCCTGCTGAGCTTCGCCGCCGCCCTTGCCGTTGAACTTGAGGCAGCCGTCCTCTATGGTCCAGAGTGTAGGGACATGATCCTTGAGGTAACCTCTCCAACCTGTGAAGTCCTTACCGTTGAAGATTACGTAGTAGCCCTCCTCATCCTTCTCGAACTGAGAAAGGTCGATCTGAGGATTGTTGACGTAAGCGTACTTAGGGCAGTTGTCATGTGCCTCTACGACTACTTTCTCGACTTTGCACTCGTCGCAGCAGCAACCTTCGTCACTTGCCTTCTTGTTCTGGTTCTTGCAGGAAGCAAGGCAGAAAAGCATAGCGACGCTAGCAATTGTAAATAATGCTTTTTTCATTTTTTTATTTGGTTTAAAACAGAATTATTCCGGCATTTCAGGAAGAGCCCAGCCATCACGATAAGTGTGCTTGATGAGCTCGGCCGCATAAGCGTTTGCATCCACAGGGTCTGTGTATGTCTTGTTGAAGGTAGGGTGGCCGTCCTTGACGGAGAAGCCGTCCTCGATCATCGTCCTGAGTGTAGCGCCCTCAGGGATGTTGGTGAAGCGCATGTTCTCGCCATCCCACTCGAGCTCGCGGTTGAGGCTCTGCAGACGCACTGCGAGCACACCCATTACGACCATCTCGTTGAACGGACCGGCCTCGCTGAAGTCTGATGCGCTGAGGACTCTGTTCTCAGGAGCCTCCTTGCAGGCGCGTACCCAGTCCATCTGGTGGCTTTCCTCGATCACGCGGAGAACTTCAGGAGTCTCAGGATTGCGGCCTGAAACGAGGTAAGGGTTGACACCGTAGCAACCGCAGATGAGGGTGTCCTTCGTGCCGTGGAAGATCACGCCGCCACCGCTCATGTTGAGGTCCTTGCCAGCCTCGAGTCCTGCTGGACGCGGAGGCTTGAGACCGCCGTCATACCACCATACTTCAACCTCAGGCATGGCGACCTTAGGCATGTTGTCCCTTGCAGGGAAGATATATTTGACTACCTGTGCGCTTGGGCAAGAGTCGGTGAGGAGAGCAGTGGAGCTTCCCTGGACCCTTGTAGGATATTTGAGCTTGAGAGCCTTGAACACAGGGTGGAGGATATGGCAGGCCATGTCACCGAGTGCGCCCGTACCGAAGTCCCACCAGCCGCGGAAGTTCCAAGGAGTGTAGATCTGGTTGTATGGACGATATTTGGCAGGTCCGATGAAGCCGTCCCAGTTGAGGGTGTCAGGAATAGGGTCCTCTACTGTAGGACGAGGAAGGCCCTGAGGCCAGATTGGACGGTCTGTGAAAGCCTCTACCTTGGTTACTTCGCCGATGACGCCGTTCCAGATCCATGAGCAGGTCTTTCTTACGCCTTCCCTGGAAGCACCCTGGTTACCCATCTGGGTGGCCACGTTGTACTTGGCTGCGAGCTTGGTGAGGAGACGTGACTCGTAAACGGTGTGTGTAAGAGGCTTCTCGCAATATACATGCTTGCCTGCCGTGATGGCATCGGCCGCGATGATTGCGTGAGTGTGGTCAGCGGTAGCAACCATGACTGCGTCGGCGTCCTTGAGCATCTCGTCGAAGCAGACGCGGTAGTCATTGTACCTCTTTGCATCAGGATAGCGCTCGAAGATGTGCTTTGCATATTTCCAGTCAGTGTCGCAGAGGCCGATGATGTTCTGGCTCTCCATCTCGCGGAGGTCAGATGCACCACGTCCGCCGATGCCGACGCCGATGATGTTGAGTTTGTCGCTAGGGGCGACAGTCTTTTTCTTGGCTTTTGCGAAAACAGCTTCAGGAGCCATGGACAGGCCGATGGCAGCTGCCGTTCCCGTCTTGAGGAATGATCTTCTTGAAATTTCGTTAGACATATCCGATGCTTTTAGAGTGAATAAATCATGTGGATTCGTGCATAATACTACACCTTACGAAATTAACACTTTTTGGCGGATTATGTAACCGGACGGACAAAAAAATGCGGATTTTTTCTACATTTGTATATCCAACGGTGTGAATTATGAAAAAATTCGCTGTTTTACTGGTTTCCTGCTTCCTTCCGCTTCTGCTGAGCGCCCAGATAACGCTCGAAGAAGTGAAGGTCGATCCATGCCTTTCGGCCAACCGCCTGAGGGCGTATCCGGTGCAGGAAATCACCCCTCAGACCAAGACTCCGAAGGGTTACAAGCCATTTTACGCATACTACATCGGGCGGCACGGTTCGCGCTTCCAGATATATTACGACAAGGATTACCGCTGTGTGCTGGACGTGTTCGAAAAGGCCTCGGCCGACAGTGCGCTGACCGCAAAGGGTGCGGATGTCCTCCGCCGTCTGCGCGTGATCGTCGCGGATGCGGACGGCCGCACGGGGACTCTGACCTGGACCGGCAGAAGCCAGATCCATGGCATCTCGGAGCGCATGTACTCCAATTATCCTGAGATATTCGGCAAGGACGGGCTCAGGGTGGAGGCCATTTCCACCACTTCCGGCCGCGTTATCAAGACCATGGGCGCATGGTGCGAGAAGATGCAGGAGCTCAATCCTGGCGCGAGCATCACCCAGACGCCGGGCAGCCCGATATACGGTGAATGGGGCTCCGACACCCCCGGCATCAAGACCTGCAAGGACGCGGACACACCGTTCGCAGGCAGGCTCAGGGAGGCCAGGAAGACTTATCTGCAGCCTGACCGCATGATGAGTGAACTCTTCACCGACCCGGCCTACCCGGCATCGGCCGGCATGAGCGGAGCTGCGCTGATGGAGAAGTTGTACGGCATCGCCAGCATCATACAGAGCGTGGACCTGGAATTCCGGAATTACAGCCTCTACGACATATTCACCAGCGAAGAGCTTTTCAACCTCGCCATGCTGAATAATTATGAGGTGTACGTGAATTACGGCTCCTCTCCTGAGACGGCAGAGGTCATCAACCATATGGTCCACAAGCCGATGGAACTGATGATCGAACGCGCGGAATCTGCATGGAAGGACGGCACTTCGGACGCGTTCCTGGTATTCTGCCATGACGGCAACATCGGACCGTATGCCGCCGCGCTCAAGATTCCTTGGGCTTACAGCGACACTGCGGTCACCCCGGAGGATGCGGCGGCTGTGTACAGCTGCGGCCGGGTGGTGCCGATGGCGGCCAACCTGCAATTCATATTCTACAAGAACCGAAAAGGCAAAGTCCTTGTGAAAGTGCTCCTGAACGAGCGGGAAGCCGTACTCCCGGTTTGCGGAGACGGCTCTCCTTACTGCGACTGGGAGTCATTCAAGGAGTTCGCCCTAAGCAGATAAGATCATGTTCGACAAAGAAACTTATATCGCAAGACGTTGCGCACTCGCATCGAAGATGGCTGCGACCGCTCCGGAAGGGCAGCGCGGTATCGCCGTGTTCCTCGGCAACGTGGACGCTCCGGCCCAGTACAGGGCCAACGGGTACAAATTCCGCCAGGACAGCACCTGGCTCTATTATTGGGGAGTGGACGATCCTGGTTTTGCGGCTATCATCGACCTCGATGGCGGCACCGAGACCTTGTACGCAGATGATTACGAGATAGATGACATCATCTGGACCGGCCCGATGCCGACAGTAGCCAGCATCGCCGGGCGTTTCGGAGTAGGTGCCAGCGCTCCGTCGGCCGCGTTCGACGCTGCGGTCAAGGACGCTCTTGCGAAAGGTCGCAAGGTGCACTTCCTGCCGCAGTCGCGCTACTACAACACCATGCGCTTCCGCGACCTGGGCCTTGTGCAGCCGTCCCTGGCGCTGGTCAAGGCGGTCATCTCCATGAGGCTGGTCAAGAGCGCCGAGGAAATCGATCTGATCGACGCGGCCTGCGACCTCGGCCAGCAGATGCACTCCATCGCGAGGGACGCCATCCGTCCGGGTATCGTCGAGCAGGAGATTGTCGGCAAGATGGAAGGATTCGCGCTGGCGAAGGGCTGGGGAGTGTCGTTCCCGACCATCCTCACGCAGCACGGAGAGATCTTCCACAATCATTCGCACGACTGCGTGATCCAGCCCGGCAAGCTGATGGTGATCGATGCCGGAGTCGAGTCGAACGAGCACTATGCGTCCGACTTCACGCGCACCTATCCGACCGGAGGCAAGTTCACGTCCATGCAGCGTGACATCTACGAGATCGTGTGGTCAGCCAACGAACTGGCGTTCAGCCTGACGCGGCCGGGTGTCGCATACCGCGACGTGCATCTTGCAGCCGCGCGCCGCATACTCGAGGGGCTTGTGGCGGTCGGTCTCGTCAAGGGCGACCTCGACACGATGGTGGCGGAGGGAGTCGCCGGTCTGTTCATGCCTCACGGACTCGGCCACAACATGGGCCTCGACGTGCATGACATGGAAGATCTGGGCGAGGATTACGTAGGCTACGATGACGACCAGAAGCGCTCGCCGCAGCTGGGACTCGGCAGCCTGAGGATGGCGCGCCGTCTGGTGCCGGGCAACGTCATGTCGGACGAACCGGGCATCTACTTCATACCGGCACTCATTGAGAAATGGAAACAGGATGGCACCTGCGCCGATTTCGTGAACTTCGCCAAGCTCGAGGCGTACTACGATTTCGGCGGCATCCGTCTGGAGGACGATGTGCTCGTGACGGCGGATGGTGCGAGGAGGCTCGGGCCGAACAGGCTTCCGATCGCTCCTGATGACATTGAAATGATAATGAAAAGATAGATATGGGACTTCTTGAAGGAAAGGTGGCGCTCATCACGGGGGCCGCAAGAGGGATAGGTAAGGCCATCGCATTGAAATTCGCGTCAGAAGGCGCGGACGTGGCATTCACAGACCTGGAGATCAACGATGTGGCTCTGGCCACCGTCGCCGAACTCGAGGCGTTCGGACACAAGGTCAAGGCATACGCTTCCAATGCGGCCGATTTCGACCAGGCGCATGAAGTCGTGGACCTGGTGAAGGCCGAGTTCGGACACATCGACATCCTGGTCAACAACGCCGGCATCACCCGCGACGGACTGATGCTCCGCATGAGCGAGCAGCAGTGGGACAGCGTGATCGGCGTCAACCTCAAGTCGGCGTTCAATTTCGTGCACGCAATCACTCCTGTTATGGCACGGCAGCGTGGCGGCAGCATCATCAGCTTGGCGTCCGTGGTCGGAGTTTCCGGCAATGCCGGCCAGTGCAACTATTCGGCTTCCAAGGCCGGAATAATCGGCCTGACCAAGTCCATCGCCAAGGAGATGGGTCCGCGCGGCATCCGTGCGAATGCGATCGCTCCCGGCTTCATCATCTCGGACATGACGGCCGCGATGCCGGACGATGTGCGTGAGGCGTGGGTGAAGACCATTCCGATGCGTCGTGGCGGCACTCCGGAGGAGGTCGCTGGCGTGGCGCTCTTCCTCGCGAGCGACTTGTCTTCCTATGTCAGCGGACAGGTGATCCACTGTTGTGGCGCGATGGCCTGCTGACGGCAGCGTCGAGGGGGAGATAGAGGCGATGGACAGTATTTTTGCAAACTTGAAGTTTTCGGACGCGCTCTTGGCGATGGGTGACCTCATCCTGCCGAGGGCGTGTTCCGTATGCGGCCGCAGGTTGCATCTGAGCGAGAGGCATATCTGCCTCGAATGCCTCTGCGACTTGCCTCTGACGCATTTCTGGGAGCGGTCGCACAACCCGATGGCGGACCAGTTCAATGACCGCATACGGTCGCATGTCGATGAAGGGGAGTGGGAGCCGTACGCGTTCGGTGCGGCGCTGTTCTATTACAATTCGGAGTCGCTCTACCGGCTGGTTCCGCAGGCGTTGAAGTACCATGGGGACATTGCCGCGGGTCGTTTTTTCGCCGCGATGCTGGGGGAGAAGCTGGCTTCGTCCGAGCAGTTCGCCGGTGTGGATCTGGTCGCTCCGGTGCCGCTGCATTGGCGCAGGAACTTGTCCAGAGGCTTCAACCAGGCGGATGTGCTGGCGAGGGTGGTGGCCGCCGCCTTGGGTGCGCGTTATGACAGCGGTCTGCTCAGGCGTGCCAGGTATTCAGGTTCGCAGACCCGTGTGCCGGTCGAAAAAAAGGCATCCAATGTGCTGGATGCCTTTAAGCTGCGTCATGTGCCGGATGCCGGCCACATACTTCTTGTCGATGATACTTTCACCACCGGAGCGACCCTGGCTTCGTGTCACAAGGCTTTGAGGGCAGCCTTGCCGCCTTCCGTGAGGATATCCGTCGCTACTCTGGCCTTCGTCGGGTCTTAGAATACGAGTGTGGCGATGACTGGGTAATGGTCGGAGATGAACGGCTTCTCGGCGTAGCTTTCGTCCACGACCTTGAAGTCGGTGCATTTCTCGAAGCCGGAGTAGTAGATGTAGTCGATGATCTGCCCGCTTGTGCCCCATCCGTTGTAGGAATACATGTCATCGGAGTCTTCGGCATAGATCCTGGCGCTCTTCATGATCTTGTCGAGATCGACCAGGCATACGTCATCCGGGTGGACGTTGAAGTCGCCGGTGAGAACCATCGGATAGTTCTCCGGGTTCATCGCTCCGATGCGCTCCACAATCATTGCAAGGCCGTTTTTCCTAGCTTCTACGCCCACATGGTCGAGGTGGGTGTTGACGAAGTAGAAATGCTTTCCTGTCTTGGTGTTCTTGAGCAGGGCCCAGGTGGCAGTCCTGCGGCAGGCGGCATCCCAGCCCTTCGACGGCACGTCGGGAGTCTCGCTGAGCCAGTATGTGCCCCAGTCTTCGATCTCCAGGACGTTGGTGTCGTAGAATATGGACATGTGTTCGCCTTCGTTGCTGCCGTCATCGCGGCCGACTCCCACCCATTTGTACTGAGGTGAGGTCTCAGTGATGTAGTCGAGCTGGAAAGACAGCGCCTCCTGTACTCCGAACACGACCGGCGCCTTGTCGGCCAGCATCGCGGGGATGGCTTCTTTCCTGCTCTCCCAGGAGTTCTCGCCATCATTGGCGCTTCCGACCCTGACATTGAACGACATGACCTTCATTTCGTCGGCTTTCTTTGCACAGGAGCTGATTGCCGGCAGGAGAATCGCGCATATTGCGGCGAACAAAAGAGTTTTCTTCATCTTTCAGTGTTTTTTTATTCGTAAAAATATGCACAATGGTCCATAAAAACAATAATGAATATCGTGGAATTGTTATATTTGCGAAGTTAGAAAGCATCAATTATGGTCGTATTGGGGATTTTTGCCGTCATCTGTGGCATCATCGGCATTCTCGGGAGTGTAGTGCCCGGATTGCCCGGACCTCCCGTGAGCTGGGTCGGTCTGCTGCTTGCTTTCCTCGCGAAGGGGGTGAATGGCGCCGGTGAGCCGATGAGCCTGACTTTCCTGCTGATCTGGCTGGTCGTGACGGTGGTGGTCTCCGTGATGGACTGGGTGGTCCCCGGGATGTTCACGCGGGTGACGGGCGGACACAAGTCGGCCGGTGTCGGTGCGGTCGTCGGCCTCATCGCCGGGATGTTCATTCCTCCGGTCGGGATGATATTCGGCAGTCTGCTCGGTGCATTCCTCGCTGAGTTTTACATCGAGGACCAGGGTGCGTGGGCGTCGTTCAAGTCGTCCATCGGCGCGTTCCTCGGCTTCATGTTCGGTACCGGTATCAAATTGATTTCCAGCGCGATGATGATGTACTACATCGTCGTGTATCTGTAGTGTATTATTATAAAGGAGTCTTATGCAAATCTCAAACAAAGCCGCAACTATGCCGGCTTCCGCTATCAGGAAGCTTGTGCCGTTCTCTGATGCCGCAGCAGCTGCGGGCATCAAGGTTTACCATCTGAATGTCGGTGCTCCGGACATCAAGTCTCCGGACTGCGCTTTCCAGGCAGTCATTGACAAGTGTACGGGGATGCATCATCTGTCATACACCAACTCCGCCGGCCTGATGGAGCTTCGCAAGGGCCTTGTCGAGAAGTACTACAAGAAGATTGGCATCGATATCGAGGTTCCGGAGCTGCTCGTCGAGGTTGCGGGCAGCGAGGCGTTCGCACAGGCGATGCAGATTGCGGCCGACCAGGGCGATGAAATCATCGTCGTGGAGCCGTTCTATACCAATTACCAGACATTCGCATTCCTCAACGGTATCACGCTCAAGGCGGTCCATACAGATATCCGTGAGGGGTTCAAGGTCCCGGGAATCGAGGCTTTCGAGGCTCTCTATACGCCGAAGACCAAGGCCGTCCTCATCAGCAACCCGTGCAACCCTACGGGAAAGCTTTTCACCAAGGAAGAGATGCTCATCATCGGAGAGTTCTGCCGGAAGCATGATCTTTTCCTCATTTCCGATGAGGTCTACAGGGAATTCTGCTACACCGACGAGCCGCACTTCTCTGCGATGAACATCCCTGGATGCGAGCAGAACGTCATTCTGGTCGATTCAGTATCGAAGCGCTACAACCTCTGCGGCGCCCGTATCGGCTGCATCATCTCGCATAACAAGGAAGTCATGGCCGCCGCCTTGAAGTTCGCCCAGTCGCGTCTGTGCCCTCCTCTTCTCGGCCAGTATGCCGCCATCGGCGCGCTCGATACCCCATGGGAGTATTTCGACGAAGTCAAGGCCGAATATATCCGCCGCCGCGACTGCGCCATCAGGATGCTCAATGAAATGCCGGGCGTGTTCACCCCTACGCCTATGGGAGCGTTCTACACCGTGGCCGAGCTGCCGGTCGACAGCGCGGAAAAGTTCGCGAAATGGCTTCTCACCGAATTCCGTGTCGGGGACGAGACCGTCATGGTCACTCCGGCCGCTTCATTCTACAAGACTCCGGGAGCTGGCGACCGTCAGGTGCGCATAGCATATGTCCTCGAAGTTCCTGAGCTCGAGCGCGCGATGAACATTCTCGCAGAGGCCCTCAAGGCATACCCGGGAAGGATATTGCTGCGCTGACGCGTGGGAGCTCCAGTGTTGGAATATTAGGAAAATTGCTATATTTGAGAGACTTAACACTAAATTTTCCTAATATGTATTGTACGAAATGTGGTACAAAACTGCGCGAGGGAGCGAAATTCTGTCACGTGTGCGGGAAGCCTGTAGCAGTTGCTAAGCAGGCTCAGCCTGCTGTCGCGGCCGTAAATCAGGCTGCTGACGATGTGAATGTCAAGGCTCAGGCGGACAAAACGGCAGTCAAAAGCGCTATTAAGGAGAAGGCTGTGGATCTGGCGAAGGCCGGAGTCAAGCAGATTCTGGCGGCTCTCAAGGACCGTGATTTCAACGCATCTGCAACTCCCGGAGAGGTGAGCTGCAAGCCGGACGCGGCCCAGAGCGCATTCATGAAGTTGCTGAAGAAGGGGCTGTTCTGCATTTTGATGTTGCTTGGCTTCAATATCAGTTCGCAGGCAGAGACTATCTTCAGCGGACTCGAAATGGATAGACAGAAAGACCCTGAAAAAGGTATTACGCTTACGGTGACTGGATTT
>JAZQNI010000056.1:0-2456 GCA_045627265.1 Candidatus Cryptobacteroides sp. | reverse complement strand
ACATTCAGAACCAGGGAATTCATGTCATCATAGTCCTTGAGTGTGTTATCGACAACAATCTTCGACTTGACGATAGGATCGAGCCAGGATTCGTCACAAGACTGGAAGGATACGGCACTGGTCAAAGCCAATGCTGCGATCAATATATGTTTCAAATTTTTCATCTGCTTCGATTCTAAATGATTTAGAGACTGAAATTCAAACCGATATTGTAGGTAGTGATGCCGTAGTAGTAGTTACGATAGTTCTCAGGGTCTCCCATAGGCCATCTGCTGATGAGGATAGGGTTTCGTGCACTGAGAGAGATGGATCCGGAAGTGAAGAGAGTCTTCTTCAGCAACTTTTCCGGGACCTTGTAGGAAAGGGTGATGTTGTCCACTCTGGCGAAGCTTCTGCAGCGGTACTGTGTACCGAAATTGTAGGATCCGTATCTGGCGTAATCATCAATCGGGTTGGTCTCCGTCCAGACAGGCTGGTTGTAGTAGTTGTAGGACAGGTTGCTGTTGTCTGCCTGCTGGAACTCACCCCACAAGCCCAACTTCGCATAAATCAAGAAGGAGAATGTCAAGTTCTTCCAGATATTGAAGCTGTTGGAGAAGTTGACGGTGTAAGGGGCGATCTGATAAGTCTTGCCGGTGAAAATCTTGTCCTTATCATTGAGAAGGCCGTCGCCGTTCTGATCGACATATCTGAAATCTCCCGGCTTGCAGCCATAGACCGCAGCCTCTTCCTCCTGACCGATCTGCCATACGCCGTCCATCTCATAATCCCTGATCTCATCAGGGTCATGACCTATATACCAGTGGTTGACAGGATCGTCACATTCCTTCCGTCCTATGACATTGCCATTTTCGTCAAGCACATCCTCATAATCCCCATAGAGGTGGGTGAGCCAGCGGTTGACAGTGAAGAGGGAGGTGGAAATATCCCAGGAGAAATTAGGTCTCCTGATAGGGTGGACATTGACGGTAAGGTCCATACCACGGCTCTTGAGTTCACCGAGGTTGGCATACACGATATCCCACTGGCCGCCGAAACCGGCCGTGGCGAGCATCTGCCTCTTCACGAGCATGTCGGTGGAGGTGTTGAACCAAACATCAGCGTTGACATCGAGCCTCTGCTTGAACAGGCTGAGGTCAAGTCCGAAGTTGTATGCCGCAGTGCTTTCCCACCTGAGGGCCGTATTGGAAACTCCGACTTTCATAGTGGAGAATTCGACCGGCTCGCCGTTGACATTAGAGAGCTCGAAGAACTTGCCGGTCTCCACAGAAGCGACAGCAGCATATGCCTCGATATTCCTGTTTCCGTTGACACCGTATGAAAGACGGAGCTTTCCGAAATCGAGCCACCTTGAATTCTTCAGCCAGTTCTCTTCGGAGAATGTCCAGGCGAGGCCGACTGCCGGGAAATTACCGAACTTGCAGTCCTTGCCGAATGCGGAGTAACCGTCACGTCTGACGGACGCGTTAAGCATGTAACGTCCCTTGTACTGGTAGAACAGACGTGCCATATATGACATACCCGTGGTGAAGCTTGTATTCGAACCGAGGTTCTGGGTCGTTGCCAGATACATGTTGTTGTATCCGAGTTCGTCGGTAGGAGAGTAATCGTAGCCTTCGAGGCAGGAATTCCAGCTGCTGGACTTTTCCGCCGACTGGAGGAGCGTAGCCTCGAGCCTGTGCTGGCCGAAGGTCTTGCCCCAGTTCAAGGTGTTGTCGAACTGCCAGCTGAATGATTCATTGTGCTCCTTGTACGAACCTATCTGCTTGGTGGTCCAAGTAATGTTTTCAGAATGTTTGTGGTAGAAATGCCTCTCGTACTCAAGCGTCGGGATGAAGGAAGTCCTGAAAGTGATGCCGAACGGGAGGGAGATCTGCGCGTACATGTTCATGTTGAGGAGTATGAACCTCCAGTCCTCTTCCATATACTTTGCGATAAGGAATGGGTTCTGTGTGTTATTCCCGTCCACGAAGAAATGATAAGGACTTGCGGGATCATCTATTTCGTTCGTCGTGAACGGAGGCAAGTTCAGACGCATATCGTTGACCTGGAAACTGTGCCTGTTACGCTCGGAGAGCATGGCATTGGTGCCGATGGTGAGCCACTTGGTGATGTAGGAATCTATGTTGACACGCCCTTTGACAGACTCATAACCCATGCCGATCTGGGCTCCTTCCTTGTCGGTATAACCTACGGATGTAAGGTAGGAACACTTCTCGTTGCGGTTGGAAACGCTGATCTGGTAGTCCTGCTGCAGGGCATCCCTCGGATAGACAAGTCTCTCCCAATCGTCATAGGTCCCGGTTTTGTAACACTCGATCTCACGGGCCTTGAGGCCGAGCCTGTTGAGCCAGAGAGAGGTCAGATCGGCATCCGCAGGGACTTCGGCCACTCTCGGACTGGCCGTATAATTGTACCAGTCAAGCAAGGATATGTTTTGAAGTTCATACGGACTG
>JAZQNI010000055.1:0-31769 GCA_045627265.1 Candidatus Cryptobacteroides sp. | reverse complement strand
CAAGGATTTCGAGAAATAGCTATCTCCTGTCGTTCATTGCGCGGCAGATGTAGATGAACGGCGTGTCGAGCAAACTGATCACAACATATATCGCATACGTGCTGAGTCCGATCGACAGCAGCGTGTGTGCGTCGTATGTCCCGTAGAACGCCAGCAGGGTGTAAAGGACAGTGTTGGCAAGCTGGGAGATCAGAGTCGAGCCGTTGTTCCTGATCCATAGGCCCTTCCTTGAATCGGAGAAATGCTTCTTGCACCAGTCCCACCACTTGTGGTAGAGCCAGACATCTCCAAGCTGGGTGACGATATAGACGACAAGCGAGGCGGCCACGATCCTTGGAGTGTGGCTGAATATCGTCTTGAACGCATCGCCCGTGAAACAGTTCTCAGACGGACTGTACATCAGCCAGATCTGCGATATTACGATGAAGCAGATGGATGCCAGCGTGCCCATCATCACCGCCTTGTCGGCTTCCTTCTTGCCATGGTTCTCGCTGAGGATGTCGGTGATCAGGAAGGTCGAGCCGAAAAGCACGTTGCCGAGTGTCATCTCCATCCCGAATGCCCTGACCAGGATCAGGACCTCGATGTTTGCAAGCAGCGTGGCTATGATGTTGAAGCTGATCAGGCCGTCCTTGCCGAACAGTTTGTAGAACAAGACCACGCCGCCGTAGATCAGCAGGAATGTCAGTATCAGTATGAGTTCGTTGGGCATTTCCGTCAAATGATTACTTCTGTTATCGTACCGCTCAGATCCTTGTCGTATCCGCGCGTGACTTTGATATAGTTTTCCGTGAATCCGGACATCCTGCCGTCCTTCTCCTTGGACTCCCAGAGGACATGTCCGACAATGCCGCGGTTGGCTTCGACGAAGTCGGCGTTGAGCTTGGCGCACAGCTCCTCAAGCACCTTGACGCGCCTGTCCTTCTCCTGCTCGTCGATCTGGTCCGGGAAAGAGGCCGCTCTGGTGCCGTCCCTCCTGGAATACGGAAATACATGGATGAATGCCGGCCTTATGGATTCGATGAATCTTGCGCTTTCGTCGAATATCTCCTCCGTTTCTCCCGGAAGTCCGACCATCACAGCGACCCCAAACGACACTCCACGCTTGCCGGGCTGTTCCATCCTGCTCCTGATGTACTCTATCCTGTCGCGGAAGAATCCGGTGTCGTATTTCCTGCCCATCCTCTTCAGGATCAGGTCGCTTCCGGATTGCAGCGGAATGTGGAAATGAGGGAGGAACTTGGTGCCTGACGCAATCCAGTCGATGATCTCCTCCGTGATCAGGTTCGGCTCGATCGAAGAAATGCGGTACCGCTCTATGCCCTCCACCTCGTTCAATGCCTTCAGCAGGTCGAGGAACGATTCTCCGGTGGTGCGGCCGAAATCTCCGGTGTTGACGCCGGTCAGCACGATTTCCTTCGCTCCAGATGCGGCTATGTCACGGGCCTGCCTTACTATCGAACATATCGGCAGGTTACGGCTTTCGCCCCTGGCGTATGGTACCGTGCAGTATGCGCAGAAGTTGTTGCATCCGTCCTGTACCTTGAGGAAGGACCTGGTCCTGCCGCCGATGGAATATGCCGGCAGTATGTCTTTGGATATTTCCCTGTATTCATCCGGAAGGGTCCGCTTGACGAAAGTCTCGCGCTCCGGTTGTCTTCCCTCCAGGAATGCGACCGAGTCGGCCACGAGCCTGCTTTTTTCCTTCGCTCCGAATACCAGCGACACTCCTTCTATGCGCTCGATCTCCTCCCGCTTCAGCTCGGCGTAACAGCCGGTGACTATGATGGCCGCATCCGGACTGACCCTGTGGAGCTTCCGGATGATGCTCCTGGACTTGCTGTCGGAGGTCGCCGTGACGCTGCAGGTGTTGACCACGAACACGTCCGCACCATGGCTCCATGGCACGGTCTGGAATCCAGCCGCTTTGAACCCTCTTTCGTATGTGGACGTCTCGGCGTAGTTCAGCTTGCAGCCGAGGGTGACGTATGCGATTGTCATAAGCATTATTTGAATACCGTCACGCTTGACCAGGCGCAAACCCCGTCGACAGGCGGATTCCGCTTCGATACCTTGACGCTGAAGCTCTTGAACTCATATCGGCCGGCGATTGCATCGGCGATCCTTCCGGCCACGTTTTCCAGAAGGTTCGACGGGATCTCCATCTCTCGTTTGACCAGGTCGTAGATTCCGCTGTAGTCGACGGTATCCTCGAGATTGTCGCTTTCCGCGGCCTTCCCAAGGTCATACTCTGCCTTGAAGTCGACCACAAACAGGTTTCCTTCGGTCTTTTCCGCTTCCAGACAGCCGTGGAATGCGTGGAACTCCATTCCGCTGAGCTCCATTATGCCAATATCAGAAATACGCATGGTCTTTTGCCTATTGTAATGTTCTGTCTGCGCCATTCGGCGACAGTGTGGGTCTTGATGAATGCGTCCGGCATGGTGATGTCGGCCGCGATGCATATCCTTGTGCCGGGGTTGCAGATCTGCAGCAGGTCCGCGAACATGGCGTCGTTCCTGTACGGGGTCTCGATGAAGAGCTGGGTCTGCCTATGTGCGGCCGACAGCTTCTCGATCGACTTGATGGCGCTCCTGCGCTCGTCTGTCTTGGCTGGGAGGTAGCCTCTGAATGCGAATGACTGCCCGTTCAGCCCGGATGCCATCAGCGCCAGCATCAACGACGACGGACCGACGAACGGCACGACTGTGATGCCATGCCTGTGACAGAGTGCGACCAGGGCAGAACCAGGGTCGGCGACTGCCGGCAGTCCGGCTTCGGTGATGAGGCCGACATCCGTACCGTCGTCGAAAAGCGATGCGAACGCTTCGACTTCCTCCGGCTTTGTGTGCTCGTTCAGCACATGGAATTCAAGCTCCTCGATATGTCCCTTCAGCCCGGCTTTCGACAGGTATCTGCGTGCGGTCTTGACTTCTTCCACCACATAGGTCCTGATGCTGTGCAGCATTTCGAGCACAGGTGCAGGAATCACTTCCGCAGGGTCGTTCTCTCCAAGAGGGGAGGGAATCAGATATAGTTTGCCTTTCTCACTCATTGCCATCGATGTTGAATGTCACTTTTTCTTCTCTAGGGCTGAAACGTTTCATCGCTTCACGCCCGTTCTTGCCCAGGAACAGGCTGCGGAGGAACCCGGAAATCGTGTTGAACTCCTTCTGGTATCCGATACCGATGCCGTTTCTCTGGCTGTAGTCCAGGTAGTTGGTGTACGGGTCTGCCGAGTGCGAGAACAGGCTGACCTTGACGGCACCGGCCTTGTCCACCTTGATGTCGATGTCGAGGTCTCCGGCCACATCCTGCCCCGCGTTCCCCGTGTTGTACTGTCTGTTGCCTATGTTTCCGTTGACTGACACCCTGTTGTTGAACAGCTGGGTCGATACGGCCACGTCGAATATGTCCGTACCTCCTTCGTTGGACTGGTACTGCAGACCGAGGTCAAGAGGGATGTCAAGGCTCTGGAGTATGTTGCTGAGCTGTCCGGACATGATCTCCATGACGTTGGAGAAGAGCAGGTTGGTGTTGTTGACGATGCCTGATTGGAAGTCCGGGATGAAGTTGTTGGTCAGAAGCAGGGACAGGAACTGCTTCTGGACCTTGTCGTCCGTGTTGAGGGCGCTCTCGACCTGGGATTTGGTCGTAGGGTCCAGATCCGGGATGTCTATGGAGAATCCGAGCTGCGGATTCCTGAGCTTGTCGGAGATGTCCAGCCCGCAGATGACGTTCCTGCGCGAAGAAACGGAGGTCGTGTCGACGATGAGGTTGCTCAGCGTCGCCTTGGTCATGTAGGTGGCGTCGATGTCCAGGTCGCTGTCCATGATGTCTCCGTTGAACTTGATGTTGCTGCCGCTCCGGATGTTGAAGTTCCTGGAGGCAAGGTCCATGGCATTGAAGTGGAAGTTTCCGTTGTTGAGGTTGTAGTCGCCCCTGATGCTGAACGGGTTGTCCTTGGCTCCTATGCCGATGTTGATCGTGCCGTATCCTCGTCCTGAGACTACGTTGCCGCCTGATTTGTCGATCTCGAGATGACAGAGCACTTCCGGTCTGACGTTCACGTTCATCTTGATCTGCAGTCCGCCCGCCTTCTTCCCGGAGTCGTCAAGTTTCTTGATCATCTCTTCGTATGGGTCGACCCATCCGGTGTTTTCCGGCTTCTTGAAGGTCAGCAGGTTGGTGCTGGATACGTCGGAGGACCTCAGCGGAATGTGGAAATCTCCGTTTCCGGATGTGCTGGCATCAACTCCCATCACTATGGCGGAGAACGGTCCGTCTATCGTTACCGTTCCTGATGCGCTTACCTGTCCGTATACCGGGCTTTCTCCGTCATCCTCGGTGTCGAAAGCCTCGAGGCCGGACACCCTTAGTCTGGTCATCATGCGTATGTTCTTGAGGTTCTCGAATGCCACGCCTCCGCTGACCGTACCGCTGCCTTTGTATCTGTCCTTGATGCTGATGTCTTCGAACTTGATACCATGGTCGTCGATGCTGAACGGCCCGTTGAGGAAGTATGGCACGCCTGTGTAGGCGACTTTGATCTTGGCGTCGTCCAGACGTGTCCCGCGGCTGTAAATCGATATGTTGTCCAGCGGTCCTGCGATGGAGATTTCTCCCTGGGCCTTGCCTTCAAGTTCACTGAAAACGCTCCTTGCAAGTCCGCTGGCATAGCCGAGCTCGAATCCTTTCAACTTGACTTTCGCCTTGATGTCTCTGCTCGCCGGGGTATAGGCTCCGCTTGCATTGATGCTTTCTCCTCCGAATAGTTCGTTTCTCAAAGAGAATTCCATCTGCTTGCGCTCTTCATTCCAGAAACTGCCCATACGTATCGTTCCTGCGTCGTATCCGCTGATCGTGGTCTGCTCCGATATGATCTTTCCGAGAAGCTCGATGCCGGCTTCCGGATCGGAGATGAGCTCTGCGTTGCCGGAAGCCACGCCGTCAAGCTCTTGGAATTTGCCCAATATGGCCATCAACGGCCCGAGCTTGAGCTTGTTCATCTTCAAGTTCAGAGTGTCGGCCTGGTTCTTCGAATATGAGCCGAAGAGCTTGATGTCCTGCTCTCCATTGACCATACGGAATGAATTGACATCGATTTTCTTTCCGTGGAGTTCGACCGATGACGGCTCGATGGTCCATTTCTCGCCTTTTGCGCAGATGTCCGATGCGGCGGAAGCAATGTTGGTGAGAAGTGTGCCGTCCGCATCGCGCTCGAACCCGACCAATGTGCTCAGGCTGCCGTACGATGGGGATTTTCCTCCGTTGTCGAAACTGAACTTCAGGTCGATCCTGTCATCGTCGGCATTCGCTGTCAGGGTGTTTTCCAGGAACTTGACGGACGTCAGGTTCAGCTCCTTGCTGTTAAGGGAGCATTTCAGTCCGTCTCCGTTGTCCTTGGCCCTGAAGTCCAGATTCTTGAGGAACTTGTCGTGGAATGCCAGTCTCTGCGACAGTATGCTGGCATTCATCGTCCCTTCCTTGTCGATTGCGAGCCTTATGTCTGTGCCATCAGCGATATAGGCACCTGGAGCAATGAAAGCCAGCAGGTCGCGTGAGTCGGCTGTCTTGAAGCTGACTCTATATTCGTCTCCTTCCCATATCTTTGGCCGGACATTCGTCAATGCCGGTATTTCGCGCTCGACGCTGACCTCCTTGAGCGCGCTGAAAAGCGAAGTGATCGGGCGGGTGCCGACGTAATTGCCTTCTGCGAATGACGAGTTGAACGTCACGCGGTGCGAATTGTTGTTGGAATATGAGCCAATAGAGCTGTTTCCGATCTGGTACAGCCCGTCCTTGTTCTCGAGCACGAGGTCCTTGACTTCGATGTTTCCGATCAGGTCGCCCTTGCGTATGCGCATGAAGTTGGCGTTGAGGGCCAGAGATGCCTTGGAAGGTCCTCTCTTGTCGAGATGGACGGCATTGAGGTCGAAGTAACCGAGGTTGAAGTAGAATTTGTACAGTGCGTTGTTGGTCTTCTTGGAGAGGTTGAAGATTCCCTGGAAGAGGAAGTTGAGGTTCGGGTCCGAGCATACGATGCGGCCGTTGAACGAGTTGTCAAGCAGGGTCCCGGCTGCCGCGATGTTGCTGTAGTCATAGCCGAGCACGTTCAGCCTGTCGATGTACAGGGAGTCTATTCCGAGCTCCGAGCCTTCTTTGCCCAGCGATGCCTTGAGGGACGTGCGCATGGTGAGTTCCTTTATGAGGTCGGAGCCTATGATGCCGCCAATGTTGACATCCTTGGTCTCGACCGACCCGCTCACGTCCGTCCTTCCGGTCCTGCTTGCAAGATTCTTGACGTTGAATACGCCATTTGCGCTTCCGATGCCGGAATCCAGCCTTCCTGTGAAGTTGAGGTCGTTGACAGGACCTCCGCCCGTGCCTGTGAGTGTAAGTTCCTGATCCGGAGCGAAAGATGCCAGTTTCAGCTTGCTGTCTGGTGAGATGGATTTAAGAAGCGCCTCCAGGGAACCCGTTGTGAAGTCAAGTCGCCCGATGTCGGCCTTAACTTGAAGCCGTCCGATGTCCGGAAGTCCTTTCAGCTCTGCTCCTACGAGTCCGCTGATGCCGTGATCCTCACTGAATTCCAAGTTGGAAATCCGTATGTCGCCGACCGGGCCGTCGAAGGATGCGTCCTTGATGTCCAATGCCAGCGGCAGTCCTTCCAGGTCCGCGAAACTACCCAAGGTGTTGATGTCGATGTGGGAGTCCTCGATCTTTCCTTTCAAGCTCACGGCGTTCATGAAGTCGTGGAAAGAAAGGTAGTTGTCAAATGCCATCGAGAATTCCGGCATATGTATTTCCGACCAGTTGTCCTCGATCCCGAATCCTGTGATTTCTGCCAGGCTCCTCTTGACACAGACTTCTCCATGCACGTTCCTGGCCTCATATCCGGACTTCTCGGAAAAAGCGAGGTCGTCCACGATGCCGTGGACGTGGCCGTTCTCTATCTTGAAACCGTGTCCTACTGCATCCGCATCCAGTGAGAGGTCGCGCCAGTTCACCCGGCCCTCCCCGGCAGCTTCGCCATCGCCCTTGATGCTTGCCATAGTGAACTTGAAATCCTTGACTTCGAACTTGTCCAGGAAGAATACGTCTCCCTTGTTTTCCAGAGGCTTCGGTCCTGTGAGCCCGAACACTCTCTTGAGGTTGTTTTTGCGCTTGCCCTCGATGACCAAGTTGAACTCTCCGCCCTGGAGCGTGGCTCTCTTGATGCGTATGCCGTTGCCTCCGGCGAGTCCCTTGTAGGACAGGAGGCAGGTGGCCATGTCGATCCGTGCAACCGTATCCCTCGGGGCGAAGAACGAAGAGTCGAGCGGGTGTTTGTCGGTAAGTGTCACGTTCTTGAGTATCAACGTCTTGAATGGATAGAACTTGATCTCTCCGACATTGATTTCGCCGTCGATCTTCTCATTCAGGGATGTGGTCACCCTTTTGACGATGGCGGTCTGGACCTTCCCGGACTGCAGAAGCAGCACTCCGGTCAGGAGCAGTACCAGCACCAACGCCAGGACCCTCAATGCGATATGATTGGCTTTTTCGATACTCGTGCAATTAGTTCAATCTACAAATTTAGCAAATAATTCCGTTAATTATTGCTACATTTGCATGTCTGAAATTTCATGGATTTTATGGCTGACATCATTCTGGGAATAGAGTCATCTTGTGACGATACATCTGCCGCGATAATCAAGGACGGATACCTCCTGTCCAACGTCATCGCGAGCCAGGACGTGCACAAGGCATACGGTGGTGTGGTCCCTGAACTGGCTTCAAGGGCACACGAACTCAATATTGTCCCTGTGGTGAGTGAAGCCCTGTCCCGCGCTGGCGTGGCCAAGGAGGATCTGACCGCAATCGCGTTCACCCGCGGCCCGGGACTTCTCGGCTCCCTGCTCGTCGGTACTTCTTTCGCCAAGTCGCTTGCAGTATCGCTGGACATCCCTCTGGTGATGGTCAACCATCTTCAAGGCCATATCCTCGCCAACTTCGTCAAGCAGCTGGACAAGGAGAACCGTCAGCCAGCCTTCCCTTACCTCTGCCTGCTGGTGTCGGGAGGCAATTCGCAGATCGTCAAGGTCAGCAGCCCTCTCGAATTCGAGATCCTCGGCCAGACCATAGACGACGCAGTCGGGGAAGCATTCGACAAATGTTCCAAGATGATGGGTCTGGGTTATCCTGGTGGTCCGGTAATCGACCGTCTGGCCAAGCTGGGTGATCCTGAGCGCTTCAAATTCGCGAAACCTCATATCCCGGGGCTCGATTACAGTTTCAGCGGCATCAAGACCTCGCTTCTGTATTTCGTGAGGGATGAGATGGCCAAAGATCCTGATTTCATGGAGAAGAACAAGGAGGACATCTGCGCTTCGTTCCAGAAGACCCTCATCGACATATTGCTTGACAAACTGATCAAGGCAGCCAAGCTCACCGGCATCAAAGAGATCACCATCGGCGGCGGAGTATCTGCCAACAGCGGCCTCAGGTCAAGGATCGAGGCCGAAGGGAAGAAACGCGGATGGAATACCTATCTGCCTGAATTCAAGTTCACTACGGACAATGCCGCGATGATCGCCATCGCAGGCTATTATCATTATCTAGCCGGGGAACGCTGCCCTCTGGATGTGGCGCCGGTTTCCCGAATCGCCGATTTCTAGGATGAAAGAAATAGAACTGGTCGTTCCTGTCGGACAGATACCGACCGAAGGACAAATCGCTGAGCAGGCCCGCAGACAGATGGGTCTGCCGAAGAATGCTGCAGTCAGATGTGTTGTCACCAAGCGTTCGCTCGATGCGCGCAAGGATGTCGTCTATCGCTACCGTGTGGAAGCATACGGACCGGAAGATGATTATGAGCCTTATCAGGTCCCTGAATATCAGGATGTGACGTCGGCCGACAAGGTGATCGTGGTCGGCGCCGGACCTGCCGGCATGTTCGCCGCCTTGAAGCTGCTTTCGCTGGGCATGAAGCCTGTTGTCCTTGAAAGAGGCAAGGATGTGCACCGCCGCAAGACCGACATGGCGACGTTGTCCAGGACAGGTGTCGTAAACCCTGATTCCAATTATTGCTATGGCGAGGGTGGGGCAGGTGCATTCTCGGACGGGAAACTGTTCACGCGGTCTTCCAAGAGGGGGGACATACGCGAGGTCCTGTACCAGCTGGTCAGTTTCGGGGCGAAAGAAGATATCTTGATAGACGCGCATCCGCATATCGGCTCTGACAAGCTCCCGGAGGTGGTCGAGAACATACGCAAATGTGTGGTCGAACACGGCGGGGAGTATCATTTCGACAGCCGCGTGACTTCGGTGGAATGCGTTGAAGGCCAGGATGAACCGGCGGTCGTGCGTACTGCAGACGGCCGCGAGTTCCGCGGTCAGGCCGTAATCCTGGCGACGGGGCATTCGGCCCGCGACATATATGAGATGCTGGATGTGGCCGGAGTCGCCCTGGAACCGAAGGGGTTTGCGCTTGGCGTTCGCGTGGAGCACCCCCAGCATCTGATCAACACTGCCCGCTACCACGGCAAACAGTGGCCCGGCATGCCTGCGGCCGAATACAGCTTTGTCGAGCAGGTGGACGGCAGGGGAGTGTTCAGCTTCTGCATGTGTCCGGGCGGCATACTGGTGCCGTCGTCCACCGAGGAGCGCACTATCGTGCTCAACGGAATGTCGAATTCGGAACGTAATTCCAAGTGGGCGAATGCCGGAGTCGTGGTGTCCGTCGAGCCGGAGGACATACCGGCCGGATATTCGGCTTCAGGACCGTTCGCGGTGATGGACTTCCAGCGCGATGTGGAGCGGAGGATGTACGAATTCACTGCTTCGACCGGTGCCCGGAATCCGATGGCCGCACCAGCGCAGAGGATGAAGGATTTCTGCCGCGGCATCGTTTCCTCCAATCTTCCCAAGACATCATATTTCCCTGGTGCGGTGTCCGCGCCTCTGCACGAGCTGCTTCCTGATTTCGTGTACAAGCGCATGAGGCTCGTATTCCCGACTGTGGACAGGAAGATCCATGGCTATTACACCAATGACGCGCTTCTTCTGGGAGTCGAGTCGCGTACTTCCTCGCCTATCAGGATCCCTCGCGATCCGGAGACCCTCCAGTGTCCTGCGATGGCCAGGCTCTTCCCATGCGGGGAAGGGGCAGGGTATGCCGGCGGCATCGTCTCGTCCGCCATCGATGGCATCCGCTGCGCAGCTCAGGCGGTGGAATTGTTCAGTCGCAGATAGACAGGAGCCGTACAGGGCCGACCAGGCCCGATGGGACCGGCTCGTCCTCCGCTGTGTAGAACTGCACCGCGGTGAAAGTCAGCCTGTCCTCTGGTTTGAGCCTCTCGTCGCCGATCAGCCTGTTTGCCCATGAGTCAGTCACTCTGATCTCGAGAGTGTTTTCTCCCTCCCGGATGGCTGTGCTTGCGTCGACTCTATATGGCTCTTTCCATGCAAGGCCGAGATCCTCGCCGTTGAGGAAGACTCTGGCCATGTGGTGGACTTCGCCGAGGTCGAGCACGATGCGGCCGGCATCCTGCTTCTCGAAGGTGAAGGACTGACTGTATGTCGCTGTTCCGGAGAAATATCTGATGCCTTCGACGGCTGACTCCGAGAGCGGCCGGAGCTCTTTCATCCGAATGCTTTCCGGAGCGCCGCGTCCCTGCTGGAAAGAAACATTCCATGGACCATCCACCGTGCCCAGGTCCTTTTCGCACTCGGCAGGAATCTCTGCCGATCTGACATCTGTATCTTCCCGGAGAAGAATGAACTGGGCATCGTCTGGCACCATCTTGAGGTCGACCAGGGTCCTTCCGCCTTCCATGCGGTATGAGACTTCGGATCTGGTCGCGGAGTCTGCATGCCAGATTTCCGGCTTCTTGCCGTCAGTCCTGAGCGATACCGTGAAGTCCCGGTATTCCGGTGTGATGTTGGCGATCCAGTACAGCTCTCCATCTTCCAGGGACCTGTGTACGAACCTGATGTCGGCATCGCCTTCCGAGCTGAAATCGGCGTCCCTGCTTACTCCACCTGCCATCAGATATTCTTCCAGAGGCCTGCCGGTGAATACGTTCGGACGTCCTGCGTCCCATATCCTGGATACGATCTTTTCGAATCTGCGGCTGCTTCCGGCTCGTCCTGCCTTGGCGACAGGCTTGTCACCGCTGATCAGCACTCCTGCCTTGGCGAACTTGAGGATGCGCTTGAGCACCGGGAACGAGATGTATTTCAGCTGGTCGTCGAGGACCAGCATCCTGTATCTCATGCCGGAGTCAGTGACAAGTGCGTCGCCGTCCAGCTTGAAAACGTTCAGGATGATGTCCGCGTTGACAAAATCGAAGTTGTAGCCTGACGGGATGACGATGCGCTCGTCGAAGAACCTCTGGGTCACGTTCTTGTCTTCTCCGTAGAAATATGCGATGTCGGCGACCCAACGGCCCTGCTGCAGGGCATAGCAGCTGCGGCTCAGATAGTCGGTCCAGGAAGATGCTTCTTCCGCCCAGGTGTCGTGCCTGTTGAACCATTGTCCGTAGGTACCGAGTCCGAGTCCAGGCACCTTGTCGTCGCATGGCTGATGTACCGAGCAGTGCACCACGAAGCGGTTGAGCCCGCACGCCATGGCGGCATCGGCCAGAGGCTTGAGGTTCGCTGGACAGCACTGGTATGCCCCGAATCCGTCTTCCTTGCCTATCCTGCCGTTGGTGGTGAAGGATTCGGCGGCGCAGATGTTCTGACCGTAGATGTGTGCCACGGATGCGGATTCTCTCACATCTGCCTCCGCAGTCGGATAGGATGAGTGCCAGCCGGCTCTGTAGCGCGCCCAGATGGCCGACATCGGTATGTCAGCCTTTCTCTTGACCATCATTCCGTCTCCGACGAATGCCCTGCGTTCTTCGTGCGACTCGGTGTAGCGTGTCATTCCGTAGCGTTCGAGCATGCCGTTGACTATGTCGTAATGATTCTCGGCAATGAGCTCGCCGAGCGTCGTGCGCCAGTCGAAAAGGAACTGCTCGGTCTCTTCCGCGCTGCCTATCACCATGCCGGCCAGAGCCGGGAACCATGGTCTGAGCTTGTATCCGCGCCGGCGCTGGAATTCCTGCTCCATGTTTACTGCCCATGTGCCGCGTCCGGATTCATAACTGTCTATCATAAGGCAGTTTATGGCCGTGCCGAGACGGCCTCCCGAGGCTTCCTGGTACATGCCGAGATAGTTGTCGTAATATCGGCGGACGGCATCTGCGTCAAGTTTGTCCACCTCCAGGCCAGTTGCTTCTGGAGATGCAGGTCCGTTTCTCCTGCCCAGCAGGTTGTAGCCGAACCTGAATATCTTCCATCGCCCTTCAGGAACCTTCCATTCCAGCATCCCGTCCTTGCAGTGGGCGGTGATGTCGATTATGTCTTCCGGCTGGACTGCGTCGGCGTCGTCCGGGGTAGGGTAGTTGTCGCTGACGGTGTAGGTCACGAACAATCCTGTCTTCTCCTGGCTCATGTTCACCACGGAGAACGGATCGAGCTTCGCTTCATTGACTGCAAGGCATTCTCCTGCATCCTTCGCTGCTATTCTGAAATACTTTGCTTCAGTCCGGGGGATGTCGATCATCGTCATGTTGACAATGTCGCCCTTGGACATCGGAATGTCGGACATCACCGTGCGGAATTCTTCTCCATCATCGCTGCAGAGCAGCTCCACCGGTATTCTGCTGGTCTGGATGAAGGTCATGGAGCGGATGGCCTGGGGCCCGTCGAATCCGAACTGTATCCAGGCTTTGCCGGAGCCGTCCGGCTTGATCTCCTCGCTGGAGTTCAGCTTGCCGTCGCAGAGGATGCTTCCGTCCGCGCCCTGGTCGCTGGTGCTTATGTCGTATCTGATGTCGGCTGCGGATGCTTCAGCGTCGCTCATCTTGACCGCCAGCACGAAGAGGTCCTTGTAGAACTCGAACTTGTGCGGCTCGGCCGGATATCCGCAGATGTCCTGGTATTGGCCGGAATTGATGTACGGCTCGGGAAGCGCTCCTTTGAAACTGCGTCCTCCCTCAATTTCCATCTCTCTCCAGACAATCTTCTTCTCTCCGTCCTCGAGGGATACCCATGGCCCGCCGGTGATGCTCCAGCCAGGCGAACTGGCGATGGTCACCTCCATGTCAAGCGAATCCGCGATGTCGAGCGCATAGTTGAACGCGTCCTTCCATTCCGGTGTCATGTAGATCAGACGGTCCTTGACGATCTGGGGTGTCGACAAGCCTGCGTCGAAGTTGTGGAAGCCGGCAATTCCCGCCCTGTCCATCCAGGACAGGTCCTTGAGGATGCCGTCTTTGGTGATGTTGCCGTTCATCCAGTGCCACCACACTCTCGGCCGGAAGTCCTTTGCAGGAGTGCGGAACTCTTCGAACGACAGTGCGGAGTCATTGTCATATCCAGATTGAGGGATGGCGGCAATCGCCGTCATGGAGAGCAGCACGGATGCTGCCAGCAATGCTGTCTTTTTCATGTCAGTTTCAGATTATCCCGCTTCCGATCATTTCGTCGCGGTCGTACCATACCGCAAATTGTCCCGGCGTCACGCCTCTCTGCGGCTCGTCGAACAGGATGAACAGGCCGTTCGCGCGTTGGATGAGCAGTGCGTCCTGCAGTGGCTGGCGATATCGTACCCTGACCCTGTAGCGGCGGATTTCGCCCGTTTCCATGGTCAGGTCGGTCCGGATCCAGTGGATGTCGTCCGGGCATATCCTGATGCAACTGCGTGAGAGTCCCTTGTGGGTGTGGCCTTCTCCGACATATATGATGTTCTTTTCTATGTCCGTCTCGATGACGAATATCGGATTTGCGTGTCCTCCGATGTTGAGGCCTTTTCTCTGGCCGATCGTGTAGAACTGCGCGCCTTCGTGGCGGCCAGCGATCACGCCGGATGGATTTTCCTTGTACCGGGTCTTCTTGATGTGATGCTTGCCGCTGCGGTAGGTCTCTGTTTCGAATTTTATGTCGTACGACACGGGAGTTGCCAGCTTCTCGAAGTCTTTGTCGCTCAGCTTGTTGATCTTCTGCAGGTCGAACACCGACTCAGCCCTGTCGCAACCGCTTTCGTTGTCCGGGTTGCCGTGTACCAGGCGGAGGCATCTGTTGTCAGATACGTAATCCGTGATCATCTTGGCGTCCTGTCCGTCCTTGGTCAGGCTTCCGAGTGTCTCTGCGACCCACTGGTAATGCTCGTCCTGGTCGTAGTATGCGTCGAACACCTCCACCACGTCTCCTTCGACCGATTTGAGCTTCTGCTGGAGGAATACTGGCAGATCGACTTTTCCCACGAAGCAGATGCCCTGCGAGTCTTTTTTGTCGGCCGATGGCAAATCTGCCTCAGCCGCGATCCTGCGTACTTCGCTCTTGTTTATGTCCCCGATGGGGAACATGGCTTTTTCGAGCTGTTCCTGCGTGAGCTGGCAGAGGAAGTAGCTCTGGTCTTTGTCCGGGTCTTCGCCTGCCAGGATGCGGTAGGTCTTGCTGCCATCCTCGTTACTGATGGTCTCTTTGCGGCAGTAGTGGCCGGTTGCCACCATGTCGGCGCCGAGTTTGGTCGCGGCTTTGAGGAATGCATCGAATTTGATCTCGCGGTTGCAGAGTACGTCCGGATTCGGTGTGCGGCCGTGCTCGTATTCGTCGAACATGTAGTCCACGACGCGTTGTCTGTATTCTTTGCTGAGGTCGATGAAGTAGAACGGGATGCCGATCTTTCTTGCGACCATCTCGGCCACGAAGCGGTCTTCTTCCCATTCGCAGTCGCCGTGCAGGGTTCCTTCTGTGTCGTGCCAGTTCTGCATGAACATGGCGAAAACATCGTAGCCTTGCTGCTTGAGCAACAAGGCTGCGACACTGGAATCAACGCCTCCCGAGAGGCCGATGCATACTTTCATATAAAATCAAAACTTACTGAAGTCTTTGACTGTCAAATAGTTCGTTTTTTGTGCCACGTGCTTGCAATTGCATTCCGGCATAAAGTGGAGTGGATGTTTTTGCTGCAAGCAGGCATTGGCTCCCGAAAAGGGAGGGGACCCACTTGTGGGGAGGACCTGCGGCAGCAATAATATCCACTCATATGCCGGAATGCGGGTGGAACGGCGTAGCTGCGTTTATCTGCTGCCGCCGCCGAAACCACCGCCATGGAAACCACCGCCCCCGCCGAACGAAGTATAACCACCCATTCCGCTACGGGACATGCCCCCGCCCATCTGGCTGGCTGCGTATCTCGTACTGGTGTTGGTGATGCTGTCAGCAAGGTTCCTGGTCATCCAGACGACATTGTTCATCGTGTTGTAGTCATACGGCATGGTCTGCTGGAATACCTCAGGGTTGATGTCCTTGAGCTCCTTTGCCACCTTGTCCGCGATGCCGTACAAAGCAGCGAAGACCAGATAGTCATGCCACAGATGTACTTCCTGTGACTGACGCTCGTCGATGATCGTGAAATCCTCGAGGAACTTCTTGAACCCGATCGTGTTCCTGGCCTGTTTCTGACCGTCCTCGTTGAGCCGGCCCTTGCCCGAATACGGACTGCATGCGATTGCGTTGGACTCATCGACCTTGACGGTCTCGACCCATCTGCTGACTCTCTTTGCATTGCGGTACGACCAGCGCGAGAACTCCTTGGACTGAAGGACGAGGTCAGATCCGCTGGCCGCCTTCATCATCTCGTAAAGCTCCTTCTCGCTAACGGACATGCCATCTTTGGATGCTCCATCGTTGAAACTGATCTCAGGCTTGCCCTTGCCGTCCGTCGAGACGGACAACTGCCCGTTCTTGATCATCCTCAGGATCATTGCGGAAGCTATGGTGTTCTTCTGCTTGTCCATTCCAAGTTTCTCAAGCACGTAGTCGGCTTTGAGGATGTCGCCATCGAACGGAATGTCGCGGCACCAGTCTATTTCCTTGAGCTTGCAGCCGAGTATCTGCTTTTGGATACGTTTCTTCGCGAATATCAGACTTCCGACAGGGACGCCGAGGAACAGGACGGATACGAGAAGGGCCTGGAGGAACTCCCAGAAGCCTGATCTGCCATTGTCCGGCCTTTCGTCGTCTTTGAAGCTTGCGCCGTCCATGGCTCTGTCCAGCACTTCGTCGAAGCTTCTGTCGCTTTCCGAACTGGCCTTGAACAGCCCTTTGCTCAATCTGAGGAGTACTATGACGGAGCTGTTGTTTTTCAGAGCCTCGCTCGATTCCATCATGACCTTGCTGTCGGAGTAGTGGATGGTGCCGTCGAATCCGAAGCCCCAGAAGAGCGAGTTGATGTTGCTGATCGGAGTATCACCGTCCACGCTCACGGTAACGTGCTGCGGGTTGGATGAAAGGCCGGGGGAGACAAGCTGCAGGTGGAAGGCGTCGAAGTCGCTGTATCCGTCGATCACGTTGCTGAGCTTGTAGGACACGGTGAACTTGTGGTCGCCGTAACTGCCTATGCCCCAGCAGACTTCGCATCCGTGCGGTCTTGGGACGATTCCGCATCTGCCGGCCTTCTGGCTGATGCTCCTGTCGATATCCCAGATACCTTCGTTCCTGTATGCCGCTCCGGTCTCGTCATGGACGGAAAGCCCGGACAGCTTGATGATGCCGAGATTATCCTTGACCAGATACCATTCCGTACCCGAATTGACGTTGACATCCCAGATCTCCGTGATGTCGGCCGAGCCGTCCGAGCAGAGGTGCACCTTGATGTCGATGTCTCTGATCACCGAACCGGCCGCCGTCATGCAGATGGCGGAAAGTATCAGGGAAATGAGCGCTTTTCTCATCTTAGATCTTCATTGAAGGCATTTCAGTCTTTGCCTTTTCAGTCTCGAGATACTCTCTCTCGGAGAAGTGGAGGATTCCGGCCACGATGGAACCAGGGAACTCACGCACCTGACGGTTGTACTTGGTGACGCTGTCGTTGTAGACCATGCGGCTCATCCTTACCTGGTTCTCGTAGGTGTTCACGCTGTCCATGGCCTTTGCGTAGTTTTCGTTCGCTTTCAGCTCAGGATACTGCTCCGCGATTGCGATGATGTGGTTCAATGCGTCGGTTATCATGTTTTCCTGTGCATTGGCCTCGGCTGCGGAACTCTTGCCGGTGATGCTGCCGCGCTGTGCAATGACTTCCTTGAGTGTGTTGTATTCGTGCTCGTTGTATGATTTCACCAATTCGGCAAGAGCTGTGAGCGCGTCCCAGCGGCTGGCCTGCTGGACACCGATCTGGCTCATGGAGTTCTTGCATGATTCGTCGAGAGAAACGAGCTGTCTCTGAATTGAAATGCCCCAAAGGACAAGAAGGACCGCGATGGCGGCAATGATAAGAAGTGCCATTTTTCTGAATGTTATTGTATTCGGTTGATAAAAACTGCTTAATTTTGAAAGCATTATCACAAATGTAGCAATTTACTTGGGAAATCATTACATTTGTACACATACTTACTACATGATGAAGCAGAAACAGATTGATATTTCCTTCGAGGAGTATTCTTCCATCGAGGAATTGAATGCTGAGGACCGCGAGCTTGCCGGTGCCGCCATCGAGGCGATGCAAGGCTCCTACGCTCCATATTCACACTTCAATGTGGGGGCGGCGGTGCGTATGTCCAACGGACAGATTGTCAGGGGAGCCAACCAGGAGAACGCTGCTTTCCCGTCAGGACTTTGTGCAGAGAGGACGGCGATGTTCGCCGCCGGCGCCAAGTATCCGGACAAGGAAATGCGCAGCATTGCGCTTGCCGGTGGCGTGTACGGCCGTGTCACTGAGCAGCCGGCGACGCCTTGCGGTGCGTGCCGCCAGGTCATGGCGCAGTATCAGACCAAGGCAGGGAAGCCTATGTCCGTCATCATGATCGGCGCTCACAAGGTCTGGAAGTTCGAGAAGGTGGTTGATATCCTTCCTCTCATTTTCGACAGCATCTGATTGATTCGGTTTGCAATTGAAATAATAATTGCTAACTTTGCGCTTGGGAAAGTCGTACACGACCAGCTCCCTCTGAACTCCCCCAGGACCGGAAGGTAGCAAGGGTAGGAGGTCGTAGCGGTGCGATGTGCTAAGCTTTCCCTTTTTTCATTCCCCTTCCTTGACAAGCGCAGCGGCGGCGCTCTGTCCGGCCATCAGACCCGTACAGAATGCGGTCTGGAGGTTGTAGCCGCCGGTATCTGAGTCGATGTCGAGCACTTCTCCGCAGAAATACAGCCCCGGAGCCTTCCTGGACTCCATCGTCTTGCCGAGTACGTCATCGGTGGATACTCCGCCTGCCGTCACGACGCATCTTTCGTATCCGACATACCCCTCGATGTCGAAAGTCCATGCCTTCAACGCCTTGGCGATGCTGACCAGATTGATCCACAGCTTGGTCTCGGTGCGGCTTTTCCTCTCGAGTGTCATGATTTCCGGATGGCAGGCCACGAATCCGTCGATCAGCTCTCTCGGCATAAGTTTGCCCAGCAGTACCTTGCATCTGTCTTTCTCGCGAAGTCTCTGGCTTCTTGGGTCGGCCCCGATCTCTTTCCAGAGCGACTTGATCCTTTCTGTGATTTCGGTCAGCGAGATGCCTGGCTTCATGTCCAGTATCAGTTTGACTTTGCCTCCGTTGACCAGGGACTTGACGCACCTGCGGCTGAGCTGGAAGCCGACAGGACCCTCGATCCCGCCGTCGGTGAAATCGATGTCACCGAATTCCTCATCGACCGGGTTGCCGTCGATGACGAGGGACAATTCGATGTTCTTGAGCTGGATGCCGCAGAGGCTTTTCCCGAGGTCGGAGAGGGGAGTGCTCCTGTCGATATGGCATCTGCCGTCAGTGCTGATCTTCTCTTCAGTCTTGTAGCCTTTCGGAACCATTGCTGTCAATGATGGAAAGCATGGTTTGATGGTATGCCCCAGCTGGCTTGCCCAGCCATAACCGTCTCCGGTCGAACCGGTGGAAGGGTAGGACAGACCTCCTGTCGCTATGATGAGCTTCCTGCAACGCCATGTCTCTTCCTCGCCCTCGTGCTCTGCCTTGAGTTCGAATCCATCATCTGTGGCGCTTGCCGATATGACGGCAGTGTCGGTCAATATCTTCACTCCAAGTCCGTTGCAGGCATTCACGAGCGCGTCCACCACGTCCGATGCGTGATGCGATGCAGGAAAGGCCCTGTCTCCTCTTTCGACCACGGTCTCCATGCCTTCATTCTCGAAGAATTCCACCAGCCGGCCACTTGGGAGATTATAGAAGGAAGACTTGACGAAATTCGCTCCGGCACGCACATGCTGTGAGAATTCGTTCCAGTCCTTGACATTGGTGAAATTGCATCTACCTTTGCCGGTGATCATGATTTTCCTGCCCGGTCTCGGCATCTTTTCGAGAATTGTGACTTGTGCGTACCTGTCTTCCCCGACAAGTTTCTTTGCCGCGCCGTATGCGGCCATCAGTCCTGATGCCCCGGCTCCGATGATGATGATCTCAGATTTCACTGCGTCCTGGTTTTAAAAAAAATCCCGATGACATTGCATGCCATCGGGACATTGTAGAGCCACTTAACAGACTCGGACTGTTGACCTGCGCGTTACGAATGCGCTGCTCTACCGACTGAGCTAAAGTGGCCTTTGCGTCTGCAAATATACTACAAGAAAATCAATTGCACAAGTATGTAGATCGGCAGAAGTGTCACAAGTGAAAATTTAATCATGTATCCGAAGAAGCCAGGCATCTTCACACCTTTCTCTTCTGCGATCGCCTTGACCATGAAGTTCGGGCCGTTACCAATGTATGTCATAGCTCCAAAGAAAACTGCTCCCAGTGAAATCGCTTTCAGCATGCTCTCAGGAATACCGGCCACCATTGTCCCCTCAAAACCGCTGAAA
The DNA here is from genome assembly GCA_045627265.1 of Candidatus Cryptobacteroides sp. GTDB lineage: Bacteria > Bacteroidota > Bacteroidia > Bacteroidales > UBA932 > Cryptobacteroides. The sequence goes on along the minus strand of JAZQNI010000055.1, from coordinate 11,929 downwards.
TCAAGCCCTGATGCCACGGAATGGAATGCTACAGCTGTAGGGGAGTTGTCAAGGAATGCGGACAGTGCGCCGGTGCTGTAGTAGAACTGCCACCCCTCGGAGATGCCCAGCGAGGCTGCGTTCTGGCTCAGGAACAGGAGAGCCGGGGTCATTGTTACGAAAATTCCAACGAAGAGGATGGCCACCTCCGCGATTGGAGACCATGAGAAACCGTTGCCGTTGCGTACGCTGGCCTTGGTGGTGTAGAGCGACAGTATGATGACTGCTATGAGAGCGATTTCCCTGATGTATTTGACAAGGAAGAAAGCATTCTCATCCTCCATTGCAGGAATGTAATGAGGGTTGAGGAAAATTACTGACAATATGATAAGACCGAGCCAGAGGAAGTTGATCCTTCCTTTTATGCGGATAGGGGAGGTCTCGGCCATATCCCTTTTGATGCTTGCCATAGGCTCTTTCTTGTACTCGATAGTATCCCAGATGATGTAGATCACCAGGAGGCAGAACCCAACGAAAAGCCATTGAGGCAGAAGTCCGCTGAACCAGTTGAACGGTGCTCCACGGAGGTAGAGAAGGAACAGAGGCGGGTCTCCGAGAGGTGTCAGGATACCGCCGGCATTCGCCACCATCGCGATGAAGAAGAGGACAGTGTGGGTCACCCTGGTCCTCTGTTTGTTGATTTCCAGAAGCGGACGGATGAGCAACATCGCCGCTCCGGTGGTTCCCATGAACGATGCAAGCACGAATCCGATGGTGAGTATGCTGCCGTTGATGTATGTGGTGGCCATGATGTCACCCTTGATCTGTATGCCCCCGGTCACTACAAAGAGCGACAGCAGGAGTATGATGAACGGGATATAGTCTCCCAGCATCTGATGCGCCAGCTCATGTCCGAGCCCGGCGCAAACCAGGTAGATCGCTGTCGGCACGGCTAGCACGAGCGTGCAGATCAGCTTGTTCTTGTTGCTTTCCCAGAATTCTCCGGCTACCAATGGAGTGACTGCTATCATGAGCAGCATCACTACGAATGGTATCAAGGTCCAGGCTTGAATGTCTATCATAATCTAAAATAGTATTTTGAATCCGATTGTTTCGTTGTCGCAGAAGGTAGCCCTGATGCTTGTTTCTCCTTCTGACCTGGAGCATAGAGGCTTCCTTGCGTCAAGTTCTATGGCGATCAGGTCTCCTGTCCTGATATATATGAATCGTGTGGCGGCCGCAATTGCATCTTCGATCATCCCTGCATTGCCGCAGTTCGTTTCAAAAATGCTTCCGCCGTCCTTGAGAATGCAGAAGCAGTTGTCCTCCTGTCCAAGTGTCAGCTTGTTGTACACAGGGAAAGGCAGGAATGAAGTATGGTCTATGCATGAAGCCTTGGCGATGCCGGCTTCTCCGCTGATCATGTTTTCCGGGTATAGAAGGATGCCGTAGCCGACGCCGTCGTAATAGCGTGATGCGAAATTCCGCCCCACGCTTCTGCCCGGCTTGCAGATCCTGGCAAAAAGGACAGGAGTGTAGCTCAGCGCATCGATGAATTCCGGTACGAAGAAGTCCTCGTTGTCTCTTTCCCAGGTAGTGTCCGGTCTAACGATGTATTCCTTGCCGTATGTCTCAACCAAGATGTTCATCGCGCCTCCGGAATCTTTATCGGCTGTTCCATTTGTCTGCCAGTCCCCAGAGTGACTCCTGGGTGGCCGGAGCATTCTTTCTTGCTGCGACCTTTTCGCTTTCGAACTGCTCTTTCAGGTTCTTGAACTGGCGTTTGGTGTCGAGGGTGAACTCGCCGTTGCATATCCAGGCGAAGTATGAAGGCTCTGTCATATAGACTTCGCGGGCAGTCTTGCCCTTGTGTTTGCCGAAACTGATCACAGCCTCTTTCTTGTCGTTCAGATAGAGCCTTCCTGCATAATCCACAGTGCGCGGACGTCCTCCGACTCCGGAGAGGAAACCTACGTCGTTCTTCAGGACATCAGGGTATTTGTCAAGCTGTCCTTTCAAAACTTCATAAGTCGCCACCGTGTCAGCTTCCGCCGTGTGGGCGTTGTCGAAATCCGCTCCGTTGCAGTAGAATCTGTAAGCTGCCTTGAGGTTTCTCGGCTCCATCATATGGTAGATGGTCTGCACGTCGACCATTCTCTTTTCGTGAAGGTTGACGTCAATTCTCTTTCCGGTGAATTCGATGACTCTCTCGAACTCCTCAGCGAGCATCGGCAGGTCGAACTTGGCAGAGTTGAACCCGGCCAGGTCGCTGTCTTTCAGCCAATCGGCCACCTCGTCTGCTATTTCCCAGAATTTCGGGCAGCCTACCAGGTCCTCGTCGTGGACGCCGTTGACGGCGCTGGCACTCTCTGTGATGTGCTTCTGGGTGTTCGTGAGATAGTCCCAGGGGCAGACTTTCCATGTCTTGATCCTCTGCTCTCCGCCGGGCAATATCTTGACGAAGCTCAATTCGATTATACAATCCGTAGCAATGTTAAGGCCTGTGCTTTCTATGTCGAAGAAGAGCAAAGGCCTTTCAAGGTTAAGTTCCATATCTGATGCTTAAATCATTATCGGCATTATGATGCCGCAAACCTTCTCGCTTTCCGTCTCCTCTTCTGAAGGAACGATCAGCACCGCTCTCCTGGCGTCAGCGAATTTCATTACAAGTGTCTCGCAGGACATGTTGCTGAGGATATCGGTGAGGAAGGATGACTTGAATCCGATCGTGAGGTCCTCTCCGTTGTAGTCGCAAGGCATCTTCTCGTACGCTGCGATCGCAAAGCCGAGGTCCTGTGCGGAAATCTCCAGCTGTCCCGGCTTGAGGTCGAACTTGATATGGTTGTTGGCCTTGTTGGAGCAGACGGAGACGCGCTTTACTGTGTTGAGGATCTGTACGCGGTCGACTTTCAGTACGTTGGAGTTGTTCTGAGGGATGACGTCGCGGTATTTAGGGAATTTGCCGACGATAAGGCGGCAGATCATCATCGTGCTTCCGAATGTGAATACGACGTTGTTGGAGTCGAAAGCCACTTCCACTGTATCGTCATCCTTGCCGATGATCGACTTGAGGACGGCGGCCGGTTTCTTGTGGAGGATGAACGAGCTCTTGGCGGCAGCCTGCACGTCATCGGTCGTGTAGCAGATGAGCTTGTGCGAATCCGATGCGACCAAGGTGGTCGAAAGGGTGTCGATGTCGAAGAATATACCGTTCATCGCCGGTCTCATCTCATCGTCCGCAGTAGCGTAGATGGTGCCGTTTATGCCGTCCACCAACGTCTGGGCAGGGAATGTGACCTTTTCCGCATCCTCGCCGACTCCCTTGATCTCAGGATAATCCTCTGCCGGGAAATACGGCAATGAGGAGTTTCCGCTTGACCAGCTGCACTCGAAAGAGCTGTCGCTGACAGTCTTGATGCAGATCGGCTGGTCAGGCAGGGCCTTGAGAAGCTCTGTCATATGCCTGGCAGGAATGGCGATGCTGCCTTCCTCCTGAGTGTTCTCCACCTCGATGGTGGTGCGGAGGGTAAGCTCCGAATCGGAAGCCGTGATCTGGAGAAGGTTGCCGCTGAGGGAGAACAGGAAATTCTCGAGAATCGGCAGTGCCGATTTGGCAGGGATGGCCTTCGAAACATCAATTATGGCCTTCAGGAGTTCTGCGCTGGATACTATGAATTTCATATGTCGTGTTACTTTTAAACAATTCGCACAAATATAATAAATAATATTCAAATGGCACGCATTTTGACGTCTGCCATTCAAAAGAAAATTTTAATAAATGACACTGATATGAAGAGAAACATTTTGACAATCGTCATATCCGTTCTTCTGAGCGGATTGCTCGCTTATGGCATCGAGAAGTCTTCTGATGCCGATTTCGTCCGTTCTTCTTCCGACAATGCTGCTCCTGCTTCCCAGTACAGGACTGTCAATTTGTCGCAGAACGACTATCCTGACTTCACCTACGCGGCAGAGTCTGCCGTGGATGCAGTCGTGTTCGTCAAGGTCACCATCCAGAAAGCCGCATCGCCGTACGTCGGCGACGACTTCTTCCGCTTCTTCTTCGGCGACCAGTTCTCGCAGGGACCTCGTGAGCAGAAAGGCAGCGGCTCAGGCGTGATCATCCGCCAGGACGGCTACATCGTGACCAACAACCATGTGGTCGAGAATGCCACGGACGTCGAGGTCACCCTCAACAACAACCAGGTCTACAAGGCGACCGTCGTCGGCACCGATCCAGCCACCGACGTGGCCCTCATCAAGATCGAGGCCGAGGGCCTTCCTGTAGTCGAGTTCGCTGACTCCGACAACCTCCGCCTCGGCGAATGGGTTCTCGCAATCGGCAGCCCTCTCGGCGAAGAACTCCGCTCAACCATCACCGCCGGCATCGTCAGCGCCAAAGGCCGTTCGATGCCAAACTATGACGGCAAGTTCAAGATCGAATCATTCATCCAGACCGATGCGGCCGTCAATCCGGGCAATTCCGGCGGCGCACTCGTCAACAAGGCCGGACAGCTTGTCGGCATCAACACTGCCATCGTTTCGACCAACAACGCATTCCAGGGCTATTCTTTTGCAGTTCCTTCCAACATCGTCAGCAAAGTTGTCAGCGACCTCATCGACTTCGGCTCTGTGAAAAGAGCAATGCTCGGCGTCACCATCGGACCTGTGACGGAAGAAATTTCCAAGGAGTTGAAACTTTCTTCACTTAAGGGCGTATATATAAACGAGGTTGTGAAAGGCGGTTCCGCTGACAAGGCCGGTATCCAGAAGGGAGATGTCATACTCTCGCTCGGCGGTACGGAGACCAACAGCGTCCCAGCACTTCAGGAGAAGGTCAACTCATTCCATCCGGGCGATGTCGCTGAGGCTACCCTCATCCGTGATGGCAAGACTAAGACCGTGGAGATCACATTCCAGAGCAATGAGGCCGTCAACGGTGCAGTTGCGGACGACGGCAGCGTGGCATTCTACGGCGCATCGCTTGCGGCTCCATCCAAGGAAACGCTTGCGAAACTCGGATTGAAGGGAGGCGTCGAGATCGTGGCTCTCAGCGACGGCAAGATGCGTGAGGCCGGAGCACAGGAAGGATTCATCATCCAGTTTGTCAACGACCAGCCTGTAAGCAAACCTCAGGATGTCATAGACATCGCCAAGAAGTCGAAACGCGCAGTCTTCATCGAGGGCGTCACCCCATCCGGAAGACCAGGCTACTTCGGCTTCGGAAAGGAGTAGATTTGCTGAATAATAAAATATGAGACAATTAAAGATTACAAAATCCATCACCAACCGTGAGAGCGCTTCCTTGGACAAGTATCTCCAGGAAATAGGCAGGGAGGAGTTGGTGTCACCAGAGGAAGAGGTAGAGCTTGCGCAGAGGATACGCAAGGGCGATCAGGCAGCGCTTGAAAAACTGACCCGCGCAAATCTCAGGTTTGTTGTTTCTGTTGCAAAACAGTATCAGAACCAGGGACTCAGCTTGCCTGACCTTATCAATGAAGGAAACCTTGGATTGATCAAGGCGGCGGAGAAGTTCGATGAGACCAGAGGATTCAAGTTCATCTCATACGCTGTATGGTGGATCCGTCAGTCGATTCTCCAGGCATTGGCCGAGCAGTCCAGGATCGTACGTCTGCCTCTGAACCAGGTGGGGTCTCTCAACAAGATCAACAAGGCGCTCGGAAAGTTCGAGCAGGAGAATGAACGTCTCCCGTCCAACGACGAGCTCGCCGAGATGATCGAAGTGCCGAGGGACAAGATTGCGGATACTTTGAGAGTCTCCGGACGTCACGTATCAGTTGACGCTCCATTTGTGGAAGGTGAGGACAACTCGCTCCTCGACGTACTTCCGAACGACGATTCTCCATGTGCTGACAAGGGACTTGTCAATGAGTCCCTGAGCACTGAGATCGAGCGCGCTCTCCAGATCCTTACACCGAGAGAACGTGAGATCATCAAGTCATTCTTCGGTATCGGATGCCAGGAGATGACTCTCGAGGAGATCGGAGAGAGGCTCGACCTGACGCGCGAAAGAGTGCGCCAGATCAAGGAGAAGGCCATCCGCAAGCTCAAGAAACCGAGCGCCAGCAAATTGTTGAAGACTTATCTAGGATAGTATGACCCCGGAATCATTTATAGCAAACAAAGCCGTAGAGGCTATCAGATCATTATATGGAGTGGAGGTTGACGCCTCCACTCTGCAGGTACAGATCACAAGGAAAGAATTCGAAGGGGACTTCACTCTCGTGGTGTTCCCGCTCCTGAGGATATCGCACAGCACACCGGACAATACCGGCAAGGCCATCGGCGACTGGCTGAAGGAGAATGCACCTGAAATCAGCGACTACAATGTCGTCAAGGGTTTCCTCAACATCCTTCTTTCCCCATTATATTGGAAAGAGCTCTTTGTCTCGATAGCCGGTGATCCGGACTTCGGCCAGCTCCCTTCCACGGGCAAGAACATCATGGTGGAGTTCTCGTCCCCGAACACCAACAAGCCTCTCCACCTCGGCCATGTAAGGAACAATCTTCTCGGCGATTCCGTGTCGAGATTGCTCAAGGCCAGTGGAAACAACGTCATCAAGACCACTCTCGTCAATGACCGCGGAGTCCATATCTGCAAGTCCATGTATGCATGGGAGCAGCGCTTCGACGGCGCAACTCCGGAGAGCACCGGCAAGAAGGGAGACCATCTCGTAGGCGACTGCTATGTGGAATTCGCCAAGATGGAAAAGGAAGATCCTTCAGTGCTCGACAAGGTGCATGAGATGCTTGTCAAGTGGGAAGCTGGTGATCCTGAGGTTCGTGCGTTGTGGGAGAAGATGAATTCATGGGTGTTTGCAGGTTTCGAGCAGACCTACAAGTCCCTCTGCATCACCTTCGACAAGGTTTACTATGAATCCCAGACATACCTTCTCGGCAAGGAACTTGTCCAGAAAGGCCTCGACATGGGTGTCTTCGTCAAGGATCCGGACGGTTCCGTATGGTGCGACATGACCGCGGACGGCCTGGACAGAAAGCTTCTGCTCCGTTCAGACGGCACTTCCGTATACATCACCCAGGATCTTGGCACTGCAGAGAGAAGATTTGCAGAGAACCAGCTCGACTCGCATGTGTATGTGGTCGGTGATGAACAGAACTACCATTTCCAGGTGCTCAAGCTCGTCCTCAAGAAGCTCGGATTCGACTGGTCAGACCAGATATACCATCTCTCATACGGAATGGTCGAACTTCCTGAAGGCAAGATGAAGTCCAGGGAAGGAACCGTGGTCGATGCCGACGATCTCATCGAGAAGATGTACGAGGAGGCCAAGGCGACCTCGACCGAGTCGGACAAACTCGCAGACCTGTCCGAAGAGGAAAAGGAGAAGCTGTTCCATATGATTGGCTTGGGTGCACTCAAGTACTTCATAATCAAGGTGGACCCTCGCAAGAAGATGCTTTTCAATCCTAAGGAGTCCATCGATTTCAACGGCAACACCGGACCATTCATCCAGTACACCCACGCCAGGATCCGCTCCATACTCCGCAAGGCCGACGCTCTCGGCATCAGCCGTGACATCGCCGCCGTGCCGGACAGTCTTGTGCTCAGCTCGAAGGAAATCAGGCTTGTCAAACTCCTCAACTCATATCCGCAGAAGATAGCTGAAGGCGCTGCTGCCTTTTCTCCTGCGGTCATAGCCAACTATGCGTATGAGCTGGCAAAGGAGTTCAACCAGTACTACCACGAAACCCCTATCCTCAAGGAAGAGGACAAGGTGCTTCTTTCGGCCAGGCTCATCCTTATCGAGACACTTGCAACTGTGCTTGTCAAGGCTATGGAAATCCTCGGAATTGAGCTCCCGGAGCGCATGTAGTGCCTTTTTTTGAAAAAAAGTACAGTTAAAATTTTTCCTTCCGAAAAAATCATTTATTATTGCAGGAAATATAGAATGATTGCTATGGAACCTAGAAAAAGACACGTCGTCAGCTATGAGAAAATGTCGGAGGAAGTCGCTGCGGCTTTCGCCGAGAAATACCCGAAAGGATTCAATGATTATCTTCCTGACCTCGTAAAATATACAAAACCGGATGGCACTCCTTTCTATGCTGTGACCATCGAAATCGCCGAAGATATATACCTGGTCAAGATTCAGGTCAAGACAGATGACCTCGATGATATCGAGAAATGGCTGGAAGGCGAGGAAGATGCTGAAAACGAGCAGGTTGCAGGATCAACAGGAAGTGCTGATACTGGTGACAACACTCTCCCTGATGACAATATCGCCCAGTATGGCGGCGACGATGATTCCGGGGAGGCTTGATGTCTTGTACAAACGATAGCAGGGGGTCGGGCATGATGCCTGACCTCTTTTGATTTTATGACATGTTGATAGAGAAATACATACGTACACCGCTCAAACGCCTGTCGGAGAAGAACCAGATGATAGTTCTGTCCCTTCTGGTCGGCATCTGCTCCGGCTTCGCCGCTGTGTTGCTGCACAAGCTGATCGCCCTGGTCCAGCATGGGGTCGATCTGCTTTCCGCCGGCACTGCTTTTGTATGGCCGAACCTGATCTTTCCTGGACTTGGAATGCTCATCTCGCTGATCCTGCTCAGGCATGTGGTCAAGGACAACATAGGCCATGGTGTCACCAAAGTGCTCGTCGCGGTGTCCAAGAACGAGTCCAAGATCAAGCCTCACAACATGTATTCATCCCTCCTCACCAGTTCCGTGACCATCGGAATGGGAGGATCGGTCGGAGCTGAGGCTCCTATCGTCTACACGGGCGCGGCGATCGGCTCCAACTTCGCGAGTTTCATGGGCATGTCGTTCAAGAACATGACGATACTGCTTGGATGTGGCGCTGCGGCCGCTGTGGCTGGTATTTTCAAGGCCCCGCTGGCCGGCGTGCTTTTCACGATGGAGATACTTCTCTTCAACCTGTCGATGACCACGCTTCTGCCGCTGCTGCTTTCGACCGTGTCCGCAACCGTGGTGTCGTACATCTTCCTTGGAGATTCGCATCCGTTCGAATGCACTCTGACGGCGTTTTCGATGGCCAATATACCGTTCTATCTGCTCCTGGGTCTTTTCGGAGGATTGGTTTCGCTCTATTTCCAGCGCACGACTCTCTGGCTTGAGGACAAGATCGGCAATATGACCAGACCATACATGCGCTGGCTCATCTGCGCCCTCGGACTCGGTCTGTTGATTTTCCTGTTCCCTCAGCTTTATGGTGAGGGATATGAATCTCTCGGCGTACTGCTGAACGGCGGCGAGATCGATACCGGCGGCCGCATGGTGATGGGATTCATGCTGCATTCGCCTTGGGGCGTGCCGCTGTTCTTCCTGCTTATCCTGCTGCTGAAGGTGTTCGCGATGACGCTGACCAACGCAGGAGGGGGAGTCGGAGGTACTTTCGGTCCGACTTTGTTTGTCGGCGCAATCGCCGGCTTCGTCATGGCGAGGACCCTCAACCTGATCCTCTCCGGCAGTCCGATGTCCGTGCCGGAGCAGAACTTCACACTCGTCGGGATGGCGGCTTTGATGGCTGGAGTCATGCAGGCGCCTCTGACCGCAATCTTCCTCATTGCGGAGATCACTGGCGGATATGATCTCTTCCTTCCATTGATCATCGCTTCCACCGTGTCATTCGCTTTCGTACGCGTTTTCGAGAAGTATTCGATCTACACCAAGCGTATCGCCCAGACAGGCGAATTGCTGACACACGACAACGACCAGGCGGTGCTGACCCTGATGAAGACCAGAGACCTGGTGCGTGACAAGTACCCGCGCCTGAAGATGGACGATACGCTCGGCAGCATCCTTCCTGTCATCTCAGAGAGCAGCGCAGCCGTATTCCCGGTTGTTGACGACCATGGTATCTTCCAGGGACTTATAGATATGGACAACATCCGCAAATATATCTTCAGGACCGATCTGTACGACAGCTGGAGGGTGTACAACATGATGGAGGATCCGCTCGATTTCATCTACGAGGACGAATCGATGGACAGTGTGATGCACAAGTTCGACAAGACCCAGGCATGGCGTCTCCCTGTCGTCAAACCGGACAAGACATATCTCGGATTCATCTCCAAATCCCGTCTGCTGACGGCATACCGCGAAGAACTCAAGACCATCACACAGGACTGACATGAAAGAACTCTACATAAAGCACATTGCACAGCTGCTCTCCGTCAAGGATTGGCAGGTCGAGAATTGCGCCCAGATGTTTGAAGACGGCAACACCATCCCGTTCATCAGCCGATACAGAAAGGAACGCACAGGCGGCCTTGATGATGCCAGCGTGGCGGAGATCAAGCATTGGGTCGATGTCTTCGCGGAGATGGAGAAGCGCAAGTCGACCATCATCGAGACCATTTCAGGCTTGGGAAAGCTCACCGACGAAATGCGCCGGCAGATCGAGGAATGCGTGAGCTCGTCCCAGCTGGAGGACATATATCTGCCGTACAGGCCGAAACGCCGCACCCGTGCCACCATCGCCCGTGAGGCCGGACTCGAGCCTCTGGCCGAAAAGATGTACGAGGGCCGGATCTCGAATCCTTTGCAGGAAGCCGCCAAGTTCCTGAACGACAGCGTGCCTGATGCTGATGCCGCACTCGCCGGCGCAAGGGATATCATCGCTGAAAAAATCAGCGAGACCGCCTCAGTCCGCGAGACCATGCGCGGAATGCTCCGCTCCCGCCGCATCGAGTCCAAGCCGACCAAGGCTGCCAAGGATTCGCAGGAGGCCTCCAAATACAGGAGCTATTTCAATTTCTCGATGCCTCTGCAGCGCATCCCGTCCCACAACCTGCTGGCGATGCTGCGCGCCGAGTCGGAGGGCTTCCTCAGCATTTCGCTCGACGCTGATGCCGAGAAATGCTCCAACAAGATAATGTACGACCATTGCCAGGAGTTCGGATACCCTTCCAAGGCCGTGTCGGAGCAGGTCCGTATGGCGGTCGAGGATGCGTACAAGCGTCTGCTCGAACCTTCGATCAGCAACGAGGTCATCAAGGAAGCCAAGCAGAAAGCCGACATCGAGTCGATCAATGTGTTCGGCGAGAATCTCAGACAGCTGCTGCTTTCGAGCCCGGTCGGCCAGAAGGTCACCATGGCGGTCGATCCCGGGTTCAGGAACGGCTGCAAGATCGCTGTCCTGGACAGGAACGGCAATCTGCTGCACCACACCATCATATTCCCGCATCCACCGCAGAGCGAGAAGGTGAAGTCCATCATCGCGCTTTCGGACATGGTCGAGAAGTACGGAGTCGAGGCCATCGCAATCGGCAACGGTACCGCATCGCGTGAGACGGAGGAGTTCGTGAAGAAGGTGCAGCTTCCAGACGGATGCCAGGTCTGGACCGTCAGCGAGGATGGTGCATCCATCTATTCCGCCTCCGAGGTGGCCAGGAAGGAGTTCCCGAATGAAGATGTCACCGTGCGCGGGGCCGTCTCCATCGGCCGCCGCCTGATGGATCCTCTGGCCGAACTGGTCAAGATCGACCCGAAATCGCTGGGCATCGGCCAGTATCAGCACGACGTCGACCAGACCCTGCTCAAGGAGAAGCTTGACAATACCGTCGAATCCTGCGTCAACAGCGTTGGCGTGAATCTCAATACCGCCAGTCCATACCTGCTGAGCTACGTGGCCGGCATCGGACCGTCGCTTGCCGACAACATAGTCGCTTATCGCAGCTCGGAAGGTGACTTCAAGTCCAGGAACGAGCTCAAGAAGGTGCCGCGGCTCGGCGCCAAGGCATTCGAGCAGTGCGCCGGCTTCCTGAGGATACACGGCGCCGCCAACCCTCTGGACAACAGTGCGGTGCATCCTGAGGCATACCATATCGTCGACAAGATGGCCGCATCGCTCGGCGTTCCGTCCGAGCAGCTCGTTGGGAATGCGGAACTATGCGCCGGCATCAAGGCGGAGAACTTTGTGGAAGGCGGATTCGGACTGCC
>JAZQNI010000054.1:0-4680 GCA_045627265.1 Candidatus Cryptobacteroides sp. | reverse complement strand
TTGACGGTGTGTCAGGGGTCTCCTTCCGGCCTACGGCCTCCAGTCAACCCCTGACAGTGATAAGACTCGAAATCGACGAAAAGTCAACTTATATCAGTAATAAATCTAATAATCGAGTCAACCAAAATCAGGAAAGTACATGACGGGAAACGAAAAGACGACTCGTCTTTAAATTATGCACTCTAAAGTGTCAACCAATTTCAAGGAAGGTAACGTACAGACAGGAAAGTGTGAAAAATTTCAAAATACAGATATTTTCGATGTAAAATATTTGCATTCCAAAATTTTCTTGTAGATTTGCATAGTCGGATTTGTGTGAAAGATGAGGATAGTATCACATAGGAAATTGAAGGATTTCTTTGAAAGCCCTGGTAATGAGGATGCGAGGATTCCTCTTGAGAGGTGGTATCAGATTGTGGAGGAGGCCAGCTGGCAGAGTTTCTCTCAGATCAGAGGCGACTTCCCTTCTGTGGATTATGACGGAAATCAGCATTATGTGTTCAACATTTCCGGAAACAAATATCGTCTGGTTGTCGTCGTGAAGTTCGTGATGGGGTATGTATTCATCAGATGGGTGGGGCGACATAAGGACTACGATAATATCGACTGCAAAAACATATAGCGATGGCAAATATCACCAAAGAACAATACGAATTTGCATTGGAAAGGATTGAGGAACTCCTCCCTCTTGTCGACGGTTATGATACCGCTGACAAGAAGGCCGTGGAGCTTTCAGTCCTTTCAGACATCGTCATTGAATACGAAAAGGAGCACTATCCGATAGAAAAGCCGACGGTTGCGGAACTCATTGCCTGCGGCTTGGAAGAAAAGGGCCTTACCCAGAAAGACCTGGCCCGTGAAATCGGAGTCAGCCAGTCGAGGATAAGCGAATTCATATCAGGAAAGGCAGAACCTTCGCTGAAATTGGCAAGAAGCCTCTGTCTGACCCTCGGGATCAAGCCAGCGGCAATGCTCGGGATATGAGCGGGGCTAGTCCCTGCTGATGAACAGCTGTGATGAATAAACCTGTTTGAATTCAGGATTGCTGTAATCGAACACGAAGACGCGGAATGTCGTTCCGGCAGGATATACCCTGACGACCACGTGCCCGGAAGGTTTGACATCGAATCCTCTTTTCTGGAAGTTTTCTTCTTTGTCAGAACTCATGTAGTTGGTATACAGCTCCTTGGTGCCTTTGTACTGCGACTGGGTGAGTATCCTTTCACCGACTTTGTCCGCCGGGTAGGTGGCTCTTCTGACTGTGGCAATGGATACTTGGGGCGTGAGGGACTCGATGAATACCGCACAGTTGGCGTTTTCATTTCCGTGATGGTCGCATTTCATGACATCCACCTCTCCTACCAATGCTCCGACGCTCTTTTCGACCGCGGCCCATCCTTCGGTCTCGCTTTCGCTTTCGATGTCGCCGCCGCAATGGTAGTCAAATTTTCCGTAGGAGATCTTTATGACGTTTGACATGAGGTTTTCCCTCAGGTCATCGCTTGTGACTCCGCTGGTCGGGATGTTGCTGGCTGTCGCTCCGTACGCTTTGTCCCAATAACAACCTGTCGAGTAGATGTTTCTTATCTCGAATCCATCGATGGATTTCTTGAGCGTTTTGAACTGCTGGTTCGAGCCGACGCTGAATTTTTCCACCTTTCCGCCGTTCTTGACATAGGATGCTATGAAGTTGAGGTAATTCTGGGTCGTCGGGTCACTGTAGATGGAGGTTCCGGCAGGATTGCAGTAGTCCGGGTAGTCCCTGTCCACGATCTTGTCGATCTGGAGCAGGTTGGCGACTCTGGACACGCCGGTCATCTTGTATGTGCCGTCTGCGGAAAGAGTCCACCTTGATGTACCGCTGATGGAGCCGATATGGTCGTCATGGAAGTGGGTGACCAGCATATAGTCGAGATGCTTCGGCTTTTCAAGCCCGGCTTCGCTCGCGAAATGTTCGACGTAGCGGGCAATCCACTCACCTGTGGTCTTGCTGTTGTCCGGAAGCTGTCCCGGATAGGTGTCCCCGGTGTCGATCTTGTTGCCTGCATCGACCATCATGGTGGTTCCGTCCGGCATGACGATGAAGATGCAGTCACCGGCTCCCGTGCTCAGATGATGGATGTCCAGATACCCTTCTTCCCACTTGCTCCAGTTCACGGTGTTTTCTTTCGTCTCGTCCACCTTTTCTGGGACGTCAGGCTTCTCGTTGTTGTTGCCGTTATTGTTTCCTTTGTTGTTTTCAGGGTCATTTTTCGAGCAGCCGCAAACCATGGCCGCCATCATAAGCGCGAATAAAAAGATCTTTTTCATAGTCCATGATGAATGTCTCCGCAAGATAGTATTTATTTGTAAATAAAGATAGGGTGTAATCTTGGCGGAAGGCGATATAAGTCGTATCTTTGCATTCCGATAATTTATCGGAACCAATGATATCCAGTCTGGAAAACGCCCTTCTGCACAAAGTCTCACAAGCGGACGGGACGAGTATCTACGAAATCCAATCGGAAAGCCTTTCCGGGAAATATTTCATCGTCGACAGCCCCGAGGCGCGGCATCTGATGGAGTCTCCTGAGGTGGTGGGATATGATTCCTACCTCGCGACCCTGCCCGGCACAGCGGCAGCGCTCGATTATCTGCGCCCTGAGCTCGAAGGCAGTCACACCAGCATACTGACCATCCTGCGCGGCGGTCTCAACTACCCTCTCGAAGAGTGCTGCCACGCCACCGGCATCCAGATCAACAACATCAACTTCGTCTCCTGCGAGCGTATAATCCGCGACGGCAGGATCACCGGCCTTGACATCAAGTACGAGAAATTCCACGTGGAGAAAGACTCCACTCTCATGATAGGCGACATACTCGCGTCCGGAGACACGCTCAGGCATTGCATGAAGCAGGTCGCCGAGCGCATCTGCGCCCGCGGCGGCAGCCTCCGACGCATCATCTTCTTCACGATCGGCGGCACCAAGGGCATCTCGCTCATGGAGGAGATGACCCGCGACCTGCGTGCACTCTGGCCTGAGTTCGAGGGATTCACATGCTTCTTCCACGAAGGCGTTTTCAGCGTCTACGAGGACCACGGCGTGACGGGAGTCAACACCCCCGACATCGATTTCGGCTGGCAGGACGGCATCATCGCTCCCGAGTTCCGCAGCCACATCCTCTCCAACCCTGACGCCCTGTTCGAGAAGTGCATCATCTACGACGGCGGCGCACGCAGATACGAGATCCCGGCTCACTGCGAAGAGGTGGTCGAGTACTGGGAGAGACTTCTCGCTGTCGCGGAGAATGCCGATTTCAAGGCGTTCCTCGCCGAAAAGATAGGCTACAGCTTCCCGCTGGAGTACAGCGGCTGGCTGGCAGTCACCAAACTGGCCGACAGTGAGGAAGCCCGCCTCCTGTATGCCAAGGAGCAGAGCTTCATCGACCGCACCCTGCAGGAGCGCACGCTTGTGGAGGTCTGCGGGAAGCGCCTTTCCGAATTCAGGCGGAACATGTCCCGCTACATGGACAACACAAACAAATAACCGATATGAAACACAATTCGCAGGTCGATTACGACTACACCAACTGTCCTGTCTCCAAGGACGGTCGCAAGAGCACGCTCAGCATCTTCATGGTGATGCTCGGCTTCACATTCTTCTCAGCCAGCATGTGGGCCGGCCAGAACCTCGCAGGCGGGCTGGACTTCAAGGGATTCATCCTTGCCCTCATCCTTGGAGGAGCCATCCTGGGCGCGTACACCGGGGCGCTGGGCTACATCGGAGCGGAGAGCGGACTTACTCTCGACATGCTCGCACACCGCAGTTTCGGCCGCCGTGGCAGCTGGCTTCCGAGCGCGATGATCAGCTTCACGCAGATCGGCTGGTTCGGCGTCGGCCTGGCCATGTTCGCGATTCCTATCGCCAAGGAAGTGCTCGGCCTCGATGTCACTCCTGACCACATGCCGCTTGTCGGCTACGGACTTGTGCTTCTTGCCGGCATCCTGATGACAGCATCCGCATATTACGGCATCAAGTCGCTCACCATCATCAGCTACGTCGCAGTGCCGCTCGTCGCCATCCTGGGCACCGTCGCTATGATTCTGGCAGTCAAGCGCGGCGACATGACCCTCGTGCAGCAGTTCGCCCAGGGCACCAAGGACATGTCGGTCATCACCGGTGCAGGTCTCGTGATCGGCAGTTTCGTCTCCGGCGGCACGGCGACTCCAAACTTCGCCCGCTTCGCCAGGAACGGCCGGATCGGTGCCATTGCGACCGTGGTCGCGTTCTTCCTCGGCAACTCGCTGATGTTCTTCTTCGGCGCCGTCTCAAGCATCTACGCAGGCGGCAACGACATCTTCGAAGTCATGCTCAACCTCGGCCTGTTCTGGACCGCCGTCATCGTGCTCGGCCTCAATATCTGGACAACCAACGACAACGCGCTCTACTCTTCAGGACTCGGCCTGAGCAACATCCTCGGCCTGTCCAAGCGCACCATGGTGCTCATCGCGGGCATCATCGGCACCCTGGCCGCCGTCTGGCTGTACTGGAACTTCTGCGGCTGGCTCAACATCCTTAACTGCACGCTTCCTCCAATCGGTATCATCCTCATCCTCAGCTATTTCCTGAGCCGCAAGCAGTATCTTGACGGCACCAAGGAGATCAAGGATGTCAACTGGTTCGCCGTTGCCGGCGTCGT
>JAZQNI010000053.1:0-9204 GCA_045627265.1 Candidatus Cryptobacteroides sp. | reverse complement strand
TTTTTTGAGCGGAAAACGGGATTCGGACCCGCGACCTCAACCTTGGCAAGGTTGCGCTCTACCAACTGAGCTATTTCCGCAAACTTCTTTTGCGCTGTTTCAGGAGGCGCCTCGACATAAGTGAACTTCTGCGCTCGGCTTTCACTGGAACTCCGCGTTGGGATTACAAAGGTAGTGAGTTTTTAGTTATCTGCAAACTTTTTGAGGTTTTTTTTGCGAAAATTCACTTTTAGGGCCAAAAATGCTAATTTTGTATTGAGGATTTGCCCCGCGGAAGCCCATTGATGCATCAGACAGCGGCCGGCAGTCCAAAAAAATGAAATGAAAGCGACATTCAGCATAGAATACCATACAGACTGGGGCCAGGACCTTTTTCTGGTAAGCGGACAGCAAAGGATCCCGATGACATATAACGCCGGAGGAATCTGGACCGCGACCGTCGAGGACTGCACCGGAGCCTTCCTCAAAGACTACCGATATATCGTAATGCGCGACGGCGTCATCGACCGCTGCGAGTGGGACCATCATTCACGCAGCATCGTGCCACAGGCCTGCCAGGCCGCAATGACCGATAGAGCAGATGCTGACCAAAAAGCCTCGGCGGACGAAACAAAGAATGAAGCAGGCGCCGACTCAAAAGCCTCGGCGGAAGCAAACGCCGGGAAGAAGTCCGATTCGGCCGCAAAAGCAGAAGCCCCGGCGACAGACGACGTATCAGCAGCAGAATCCCGGGAGCTGGTATTCCGTGACAGTTGGATCGACGCGCCGGCCGGAAGCAACGGCTTCCCACGCAGGCTTTCAGCCCCGGAATTCGAAAAGAAGGGCTTCAGAGGCGCTGGAACGGCCGTGCCTGTATTCTCTCTCAGGAGCGAGGACGGTTTCGGCGTAGGCGAGTTCCTTGACCTCAAGAAACTGATCGACTGGGCCGCCGCCACAGGACAGAACATCATCCAGCTGCTCCCGATCAACGACACCACCATGACCGGCAGCTGGCAGGACTCCTATCCGTACAACGCCAATTCGACCTTCGCCCTGCACCCGCAATTCATCAACCTGCAGGCGGCAGGAGTCAAGCTGACACCCGCACTCAAGAAGAAGCAGGCTCAGCTTAACGCCCTCGGCGCAATCGACTACGAACTCGTCAACAAGACCAAGACGGAAATCCTGCACAAACTCTATCGAGAGACTGGCGAGGACACGAAAAAAACAAACGTTTACAAGAAATTTTTCACCGCCAACAGATCATGGCTGCTGCCATACGCGGTATTCTGCGCACTGAGGGACGAGCACGGCACGGCCGACTTCACCCAATGGGGCGGAATGGCCTCATACAGCGCCACGAAAGCCAGGAAATACTATCAGGAGCATGCTGATGAGGTGGACTTCCACTGCTTCGTGCAGTTCCATCTCGAGTCACAGCTCAAGGAAGTGCGCGATTACGCCCGCTCCAGGAACGTGTACCTCAAGGGCGACCTGCCTATCGGAATCAGCCGCACCAGCGCGGACGCCTGGTGCTTCCCGCGCCTGTTCAACATGGACTCACAGGCCGGCGCACCACCGGACTTCTTCTCCGCCGACGGGCAGAACTGGGGCTTCCCGACCTACAACTGGGAAGCTATGGCCAAGGACAACTACGGCTGGTGGAAGGCACGCCTGCGCAAGATGTCCGAATATTTCGACGCATTCCGCATCGACCATATCCTGGGATTCTTCCGCATATGGGAGATCCCTGTGGGCGTGAGCAGCGGCAAATTCGGCCACTTCAGCCCGTCGCTGCCATTCTCCGGGGAGGAGATTGCCGCCAAGGGACTCCCGCTCGAGGGTCTGTTCGTACAGGACCCGCACCGCGCCGGCTTCTGGCATCCGATGATCTCGGCGCACTCAACCCCTGAATTCAAGGCCTTGGACGAAGCCCAAAGGCATATGTTCGACGGCCTGTACTTCGATTTCTTCTTCCACCGACACAACGAGTTCTGGAAGCGCGAGGCCATGAAGAAACTCCCCGAGCTGCTGGGCAGTACGGGAATGCTGGCCTGCGGCGAGGACCTCGGAATGATTCCGGCATCCGTCCCAGAAGTGATGGACAAGGAAAAAATCCTCTCCCTGGAAGTCCAGAGGATGCCGAAGACTTTCGGCGAAGGCTTCACCAGACCGGAGAAATATCCGTACCTGAGCGTCTGCACCACTTCATCGCACGACATAACCCCTCTGCGCGCATGGTGGCGGGAAGACCGTGAACTGACTTGCAGATATTTCCGCGAGATGCTGGGAAGGGACGGCGAAGCACCGGCCGACCTGACCCCGGAACTTTGCGAGCAGATTCTCCAGCAGCATCTCGACTCCAACTCCATGCTGGCCATATTCCCTATCCAGGACTGGCTGGCCTGCGACGAGAAGACCGTCTACGGCGGAGATCCGCTCGACGAGAGGATCAACATCCCTGCCAATCCACGCCATTATTGGAGATACCGCTCCCACATCACGCTCGAGAGCATGCTCTCGGACGCGGCATTCAACGAGAAAATCGCAAAAATGGTGAAGAAATCAGGAAGAGGAGCCTGATCTCTGCTTCCTGCCTATCTTGTACGACACTCCGAGCCTCTTGAGCTCTTCGACCATGTCGGTGTTGACCGCCACGGAGTATTTCTTGGACACGAACTCCAAGTTGTACTTGGTCTCCGGATCCACCAGGAACAGGTGCAGAGGCGTAGGACCCTTGTGCTCCTTGAGCAGCTTGACAAGGCTCTTGCGGAAGTCGGCCGACAGGTAGGTAGTCAACACGCTGATGGTCAGGTCCTTGACCAGGTCTTCGGACAGGTTTCCGAGCAGCGAGACACGAGACACCTTGAATCCGTACGGCGCCTTCTTGCCCTGGGTCTTCTCCTCAGGCTTGAGGCGGAACTTCTCGCGGATCTCGCCCTCGATGAAGACACTGGCGTGCATCTTGAGTTTCGGCTGGAACATCTCGTAGTCCTTGGAGAACAGCGTCAGCTCATACGAGCCGTCGAAATCCTCGATGATGTAGGAGCCGAACGGAGATCCGCTCTTGGTCACCTTCTCCGTGACGGCGGTCACGATGCCGGCGCAGGCCACCTTGCGTGAGACTCCCCTCGCCTCGCAGTCCTCGACCGCTCCTGAGAGTTCGGCCATCGTGCAGTCGGTGAAATTCTCGATCTCGAACGAATAGCAGTCCAGCGGATGCGAAGAAATGTACATTCCGACGAGCGCCTTCTCCTGCTGGAGCATAGCCAGCTGGTCTTCTTCGGCCGGCGGTGCAGGGATTTCAGGACGCTGCGGCTTCAGCTCCTCGACCTCGCCGAACAGGGACGCGACGCTGTCCATCGCATCCTTGCGGAAAAGGTCGGCGTAATGCACGACCTCGTCGATGAAGAATTCCCCGCTCTTTCCAGGCGTGAAGAACTGCGAACGCTTGTAGCCGAACGAGTCCAGTCCTCCTGCATAGACCAGGCATTCGAGGGACTTGCGGTTGATGGACGGCACACGCTCCATGAAGTCGAACACGTCCGTGTACGGCCCGTTGTTCTGGCGCTCCTCGATGATCGCATCGACGACATTGGAGCCGAAACCCTTGATGCCGCCGAGGCCGAAGCGCACGTTACCCTCGCTGTTGACGGTGAAGTGTGACACACTCTCGTTGATATCAGGGTTCAGCACCTTGACTTTGTGCGACTTGCACTCCTCCATGATCTTCTTGATCTCATCTGCCTTGGAGAGGTTGCAGCTGAGGTTGGCGGCCAGAAACTCGGCCGGATAATGGCATTTGAGCCATGCTGTCTGGTAGCTGACCCATGCATAGCAGGTCGCGTGGGACTTGTTGAACGCGTACTGGGCGAACTTCTCCCAGTCCTTCCATATCTTGTCCAGCACCTTCTCTGGATGGCCGTTGGCGACTCCCTGGCGCATGAACTTGTCCTTGAGCTCCATCATCACAGCTATCTGCTTCTTACCCATAGCCTTGCGCAGCTTGTCCGCTTCACCCTTGGTGAATGACGCCAGTTTGCGGGACAGAAGCATCACCTGCTCCTGATAGACAGTCACCCCATAGGTTTCGCTGAGGAACTCCTCCATCTCCGGAAGATCGTACTCGATTGGCGAAAGGCCGAGCTTCCTGTTGACGAAATCAGGAATGTAGTCCATAGGGCCCGGACGATAGAGGGCGTTCATTGCGATGAGGTCCTCGAAGCGCTCCGGATGCAGTTTCTGGAGCCATTTCTTCATGCCCGGAGATTCAAACTGGAACACGATGGTGGTATCGCCGCGGCCATACAGCTCGTATGTAGGCTTGTCGTCGATAGGGATGGCTTCGATATCTATGTCGATGCCGTGACGGCGCTTGATATTGTTGAGTGTCTCCTTGATGATGGACAGCGTGATGAGGCCGAGGAAATCCATCTTGAGCATGCCGACGTCCTCGATGTAGTGTCCGTCGTACTGGGAGGTCCACACATCCCTGCCCGTATCCTTATCCTTGGACAGGCAGATAGGTATATAGTCGGTCAGGTTGCCTCGGCCGATGATGGTGGCGCAGGCATGCACTCCGACCTGGCGTATGCTTCCTTCGAGCGCGAGGGCGTACTTGAGCACTTCCTTGGTCAGGTCGTCGCCGTTCTTGAGTTCCTCGATGAATTCAGGCACAAGACGGTAGCAGTTCTCGAGCGTGATCTTAACATCGACCTCCTCCATTCCCTTCTGGAAGGACTTCTTGACCATCATCTTCTGCCCTTCGTGGTCCGGATCATCGACCTCGACTTCCTTCTCAACCACCTTGAAGCCCGGTTTGAGCTCGTCAAGCTTAGGGTTGAACGGGTACTCCTTCTCAACCTTCTCGCTGAGGCGGTCAGGGACCATCTTGGTGAGGCGGGTGGACTCCGGGATGCCCATGCGGCTGATACGCGCGATGTCCTTGAGGGCGCTCTTGGCCGCCATGGTGCCGAAAGTGATCACGCGCGAGACGTGATCCTCGCCGTACGCGCGCTCCACATATTCGTGCGCCTTGACAAGGTCCTCGAAATCGACGTCGATATCAGGCATGCTGATTCGGTCCGGGTTGAGGAAGCGCTCGAACAGGAGATTGTAGCGGATCGGGTCGAGATTCGTGATCTTGAGGCAATATGCGACAACCGAACCGGCGGCCGATCCACGTCCGGGGCCGACCATAGAGCCGGATGCACGGGATGCGGCGATGTAGTCCTGGACGATCAGGAAGTAGTCCGGGAATCCCATCCTGCAGATGGTCTTGAGCTCGAAATCGATGCGCTCGGCCTGCTCCTCGTTGAGCGTGTCGCCATAGCGCATCCTGGCGCCTTCGTAGCAGAGGTGGCACAGGTACGCGACCGACTTACAGAACTCGTCACCGCGGTAGTTGCCCTTCTTGTCGCAGCGTCCCTCGTCGATGATCTCCTTGTATTTTTCGAGATAGTGGTCTATGTTGGAGAGGAATTCCTCCGGAATGGCGAATTTCGGCAGGACATGGTCGCGGTCGATGCTGTAACGCTCGATCTTGTCTGCGACCTCGAGCGTATTGGAGATCACCTCCGGATGTCCCGGGAACAACTCGGCCATCTCCTCCTCCGATTTGAGGTACTCCTGCTGGGTATAGCGCATCCTGTCAGGATCGTCGATGTACGCGTTGGTCGTGAGGCAGATCAGGCGGTCATGGGCAGGGCCGTCCTCCTTCTCCACGAAATGCACGTCGTTGCTCGCGATGACCTTGACTCCCATCTCCTCAGCCAGGGCGAAGATGCCCTCGTTGGCCACAAGCTGGTTTTCATAGACCTCGAGCGAAAGGCCCGGGACCTCGGTCTTGTGCAGCTGGACCTCCAGATAATAATCCTCTCCGAAGAGGTCCTTATGCCACTGTATGGCCTTCCTGGCGGCATCCATGTCGCCCGCTACTATCGCTCTCGGAATCTCTCCCGCGAGGCAGGCGGAGCAGCAGACGAGGTTCTCGTGATATTTCTCCAGCACCTCGTGGCTTACCCTCGGCTTATCGTAGTACTTGCCTTCGATATGGCCGATGGACACGATCTTCATCAGGTTCTTGTACCCGTCGTAGTTCTTTGCAAGGAGGATAAGATGGTAGTACTTCCTGTGGTCATTGTCCTTGAGTGTATGGTCATAATGGCGCGTCACATAGACCTCGCAGCCTATGATCGGTTTGATGTCCGGGAATTTGCCGGCGGACTTGAAAAACTCCTTGACGCCATACATGTTGCCGTGGTCGGTGATGGCCAGGGCCGGCATACCGAGCTTTGCGGCACGTTTGAACAACTTCGGGATGGCAGAGAAACCATCCAGGATAGAATACTGGGTATGGACGTGAAGATGGACGAATGACATATCACAAAGATAAAAAAAATAGCCCGACTTCCACCGGGAAATCGGGCTATTTGAGATATATCTCAGGATTATTTACCTGCTTTCTTTGCAGCCTTCTTGGCAGCAGTCTTGGTGGTCACGTCGTACATGACAGGAGTACCGATCATGATTGAAGCGTAAGTACCAAAGATGATACCGAGGATGAGGGCCACTGCAAGACCTCTGATGGACTCACCACCCCAGATTGCGATAGCGATCATAGGAAGGAGGGTAGATACTGAGGTGTTCACGGTACGGGTCAATGTCGCGTTCAGTGAGGTGTTGACAGTCTCTGCGAAGTTTGCGTTCGGATGGAGACCGAGGTTCTCACGGATACGGTCGAAGATAACCACGTTGTCGTTGATGGCGTATCCGATGATGGTCAGGATAGCCGCGATGAACGTCTGGTCAACGTCGAGGTTGAACGGAAGGATACCGCTGAACAGTGAGAAGAAACCGATGACGATGATGGTCGTGTGGGCAAGTGATACGACACCGCCGAGACCCCATGTCCAGCTCTTGAAACGGATTGCGATGTAGCCGAAGATTACCATGAGGGCGAGGATCACGGAGATGATCGCAGATCTCTTGATATCGTTGGCGATGGTTGCACCCACCTTGTCGGAGCTGATGATACCGTTAGGATTCTCGAGGGTTGAAGTGAACTCTGCGAGGGTCACAGGCTCCTTGAAGAAACCTGACAATGCCTTGAAGAGCATGCCTTCGATCTCTGTATCGACCTCGGAAGCATCATTGTCGAACTTGTATGAAGTTGTGATCTTCATCTGGCTCTCACCACCGAACTGCTTGACCTCGGCAGAAGAGTTGGCAACGCTAGGGTCTGCGGCTGCAGCCTCGTTGAACACGTTGAGGGTTGCCTCACGTACATCTTCAGCTGTGACAGGCTGGTCGAATCTCACGACGTATGTACGGCCACCGGTGAAGTCTACACCATAAGTGAAGCCCTTGGTGAACATAGATACGAGAGCGATGATGATGAGGATTCCGGAGACGGTGTAAGAAATCTTGCGGGCACCGAGGAAATCGACATGGGTGTTCTTGAGGAAGTTCTTGGTAAGGTTGTTTTCGAATGTCACGTTCTTGCCCTTCGCGATGCGGTCGTCGATGATGAGACGGGAGATGAAGATGGAAGTGAGCACAGAAGTGATGATACCGATAACGAGGGTCGTAGCGAAGCCCTTGACCGGACCTGAACCGAACATGAAGAGGACGATACCGGTGAGCAATGTGGTCACCTGACCGTCGATGATGGCTGAGTAAGCATTTGAGTAACCGTCATGTACAGCCTTGCCGAGACCCTTGCCGGCCTTGAGCTCTTCCTTGATACGCTCATAGATGATGACGTTGGCATCGACAGCCATACCCAAGGTAAGGATGAGACCTGCGATACCAGGGAGAGTGAGGACTGCTCCGAATGAAGCGAGGGTACCGAAGAGGAGAAGCACGTTGGTGAGAAGCGCTGCATCAGCGACAAGTCCTGCGCCCTTGTAGAAGAGCACCATGTAGATGAGGACGAGGATGAAGGCGATGATGAACGAAATGAGACCGCTGCGGATGGACTCAGCACCGAGTGAAGGTCCTACGACCTGCTCCTGGACGATTGTTGCAGGTGCAGGAAGCTTACCTGACTTGAGGACGTTGGTGAGGTCGGTTGCCTCCTCCACGTCGAAGTTGCCGGTGATGGATGAGTTACCGCCGGTGATCTCTCCCTGTACGGTAGGATAAGAATATACTGTACCGTCGAGAACGATGGCAATCTGCTTGCCGATGTTCTCCTTGGTGAGGCGTGCCCAGGTGTTTGCACCTTCAGCGTTCATGGTCATTGAAACGCTAGGCTCGCCGCCGCGGCGTGCGTTGTCGTAAGAAACGCGTGCGTCGGTCACTGAAGCTCCGTCGAGAGGAGCCTTGCCGTCACGTGAAGAAGCCTTGATGGCCACGAGCTCATAGACGTTGGCACCCTGGAAGAACTCAGAAGGCTTGACTGACCACATAGGCTTGAACTCTGCTGGGAAGAGAGCTGCAACCTCAGGCATTTCAAGATACTTCTGGATCTTGTCCATATCGATACCGTTTGCATAACCGATGCAGGCTGTGGAATTGTTCTGTGCAGGCTGGAGAAGGGCGAAGAGAGGGTTGGCCTTCTTGTACTTCTCGATGTCGGCTGCGTCTGCGCCGTCCTGCTGGGCTGCGAGCTCCTGCTCTACAGCGTCGCCTTCCTTGGCCTCGGTCTCAGCTGCCTCTGGCTCAGCCTCAGCAGCCTCTTCGTCAGCAGCAAGGTACTGTGCGAGGAAGTTGTTGGCCTCGACGAGGTAAGGATAGATCTCGGCGTTGGTGAATGTAGGCCAGAACTCGAGGGATGCGGTACCCTGCAGGAGGTTACGTACACGCTCAGGCTCCTTGACACCAGGAAGCTCGACGAGGATACGACCGGAGTCGCCGAGTGTCTGGATGGAAGGCTGGGTGACACCCGAGCGGTCGATACGGTTTCTGTGGACATTGTAGGAGTTCTCGATAGCGCTGTTGGCCTCTTCCTTGATGACGTTGGGAACCTCGGCGTTGGTGGACTCAGGCTTGATCTTGTCCCTCATTTCGTATGTACCGAAGATCTGGGCGAGTCTCTGGCCTGCCGCGACCTCCTCCCAAGCCTCACCGAAGAGGGTGATGACGTCGGACTGTGAGGTGACGCTGCGCTCCTTTGCGAGAGCGAGAGCCTGGCTGAAAGCAGGTGTCTGGTTGTCACCGGCGAGAGCCTTGATGAGATCCTCGAGCTGGACCTGGAGCATGACGTTCATACCGCCCTTGAGG
>JAZQNI010000052.1:0-7220 GCA_045627265.1 Candidatus Cryptobacteroides sp. | reverse complement strand
GACAGGACGAACGCCGTGCATTTCTTCTTTATGGCGCTGGTCAGGAAGCGCAGAGCCTCGGCCACATTGGTCCCGTTGGATTCCGGCTTGAATTCCAGCACCTCGCGGATGATGTGGAGCAGGTGGCTGCGTCCCTTTTTGGGAGGGATGAACTTCTCGACCTTGTCACTGAAAAACAGCGCACCGACCTTGTCGTTGTTGATTAGCGCGGAAAATGACAGCACCGCCGCAATCTCGGCGATGAGGTCGCGCTTCGTGGACTGGACACTTCCGAACAGTCCGGAACGGCTGACGTCGATGAGCAGGACCACGGTCAGTTCCCTCTCCTCCTCGAACACCTTGACGTATGGGGAATCCAGCTTTGCGGTGACGTTCCAGTCCATGTTGCGGACATCGTCACCCCACTGATACTCCCTGACCTCGCTGAACACCATACCGCGTCCCTTGAACGCAGAATGGTACTCTCCCGCAAAGATCTGATGCGAGAGAGCCTTGGTCCGGATCTCTATCCTCCGGACTTTCTTCAGAAGGTCTGCTGTTGTCTGCTGTTTCATCTCTCAGAATCCTACGGCACCTCGACAGCATTGATGATTTCGGCGATGATCTGCTCGGTGGTGACATTCTCTGCCTCTGCCTCGTATGTCAGGCCGATACGGTGACGGAGCACCTCGTTGCAGACGGCGCGGACATCCTCAGGGATGACATAGCCACGGCGCTTGATGAACGCATAAGCCTTCGCGGCTGCCGAAAGCGAGATGCTGGCACGAGGGGATGCACCATACGAAATCAGGCTCTTGAGCTTGCCCAGGCCATATTCTTCAGGAGTTCTGGTGGCGAACACGATGTCCACGATGTATCGCTCGATCTTCTCGTCCATATAGACCTCGCGGACGATGCCGCGGGCACGGACTATATCTTCCGGCTTCACGACAGGATTGGCCTTCGGGAACTCGCCGGAGTTGTTCATCCTGACGATGAGCCTCTCTTCTTCCTTCTTAGGATAGCTTACCACCACCTTGAGCATGAAACGGTCCATCTGGGCCTCCGGAAGAGGATATGTACCTTCCTGCTCTATCGGGTTCTGGGTGGCCATCACGAGGAATGGCTCAGGGAGTTTGAAGGTCTGGTCGCCGATTGTCACCTGACGCTCCTGCATTGCTTCGAGCAGAGCCGACTGCACTTTTGCAGGCGAGCGGTTGATTTCATCCGCAAGTACGAAATTGGCGAAGATCGGACCCTTGCGGATCTGGAAATCCTCGTTCTTGCGGGAATATATCATTGTACCTACAAGGTCAGAAGGAAGGAGGTCTGGGGTGAACTGGATCCTGCTGAACTTTGCATCCACAGCCGATGCCAACGTATTGATGGCCAATGTCTTGGCGAGGCCCGGAACACCTTCGAGAAGGATATGTCCATTGGCAAGGAGGCCGATGAGAAGGTTCTCGACCAGCTGTTTCTGGCCGACGATGACCTTGTTCATCTCGAGGGTAAGCATATCCACGAACTGGCTTTCCTGCTGGATGCGGTCATTGAGTTCTTTGATGTTTACACTATCCATGATTCAGAATCATTATTAGTTTGTAATGTTTTTTATTTTTGGTGCGTTTGCGTATTTTTGCAAAACGCAAATTTAGCAATTTTTTCTATGCGTTATATCGTAAATCTTTCATATGACGGGTCGGCCTTTTCGGGCTGGCAGATACAGGACAATGCCGTATCGGTTCAGGAGGCGCTCCAGAACGCGCTTTCAACACTTCTGGGCACCGCCATAACCGTCACCGGGGCAGGAAGGACCGACACCGGAGTCAACGCCGTGAACTACATCGCCCACTTTGACGTCCCTGACGACAAGGCCCTCGAGCCGGAGCATTTCCGCTACAAATTAAATGCCATTCTGCCTCGCCAGGTGGCCGTGAAGGAAGTGGCCCTGACAGGTCCGGAATTCCATGCCAGATTCGATGCCACATCGCGTGAATACCACTACTTCATCCACGGCTCCAAGGACCCTTTCAGCGAGCGATTCTCGTGGTGGTGCAAATATCCTCTGGACATCGAAAAAATGAACCAGGCCTGCTCATACCTGCTTGGAGAGCATGATTTCAGCTGTTTCGAAAAGACGGGCGGCAACAATGCCACATCGATCTGCACGATATTTGAAGCAAGGTGGGAGCACTACACTCCGGTGCATTGCGGGATGCTGGGCTTCGAAGGCGGGCCGTACCTTGTCTTCACCGTCAGGGCAAACCGTTTCCTGCGCAACATGGTCCGCGCCATCGTCGGGTCGATGGTCGAGGTGGGCCGGGGCAGGCAGGAACCACAGTGGATCGAGGCCCTTATCGAGTCAAAAGACCGCTGCGCCGCCGGAGAATCGGTTCCGGGGCACGCTTTGTTCCTCAATAAAGTGGAATATTGACGAAATTTGATTAAATTTGCAGGTTATTATAACTTTTAAGTTATTTGGATAATTAATAAACTTTATATGCTCACACTTCTCCAAGCAATCGACACTGTCGCCACGGGTGCTCCCGAGACGCAGAAACTGTCATTCTCACTCATCGAAATGGCCACCAAAGGCGGTTGGCTTATGATTGTTCTCCTTGTCCTCTCTATCGTGGCCATCTACATTTTCGGCCAGAAATGGTGGATGATCCACAAGGCAGGCCAGATCGACCACGACTTTGTCAACCAGATCCGCGACCTCATCCATGAGGGCAAGATCAAATCAGCCACCCAGCTCTGTCAGGAGCACGACACCCCTGTAGCCCGCCTTCTCGAAAAGGGAATCGAGCGCATCGGACGCCCTCTCTCTGACATCCAGACAGCTGTCGAGAACACCGGCAACGTGGAAGTTGCACGCATCGAGAAGGGCCTTCCTTACCTTGCCATGATCTCCGGAGGCGCCCCGATGATCGGATTCCTCGGCACCGTGACCGGTATGATACGCGCATTCTTCAACATGTCGCAGGCAGGCAACAACATCGACATCACCCTGCTCTCAAGCGGTATCTACGAGGCAATGGTCACCACCGTAGGCGGTCTTGTCGTCGGCATCCTGGCATATTTTGCATACAACTACCTGACTGCCAAGGTCTCTGACATCATCTTCAAGATGGAGAATGCCACCATCGAGTTCATGGACCTTCTCAACGAACCAGCAGAAACCAGATAATCATGATCAAAAGGACAACAAAGGTTGATTCGGGGTTCTCGATGTCGTCGATGACTGACATCGTGTTCCTGCTGCTCATCTTCTTCCTTGTCACCTCGACACTCGTCAACCCGAACGCCCTGAAACTCCTGCTCCCGAAGAGCACGGGCCAGGTGTCGGCAAAGGCGACCGTGAGCGTGTCGGTGAAGGACTGGCACAACGGATCGTATTCCTACCATATCAACGGAAATGAAGTGCCTGTACGTTTCGACCAGGTCGAGGACTCGCTCATCGGGCTGCTCATCGAAGAAGAGGACCCTACCTTCTCGATATACGCCGACGAGACCGTCCCTGTCAAGGAGGTCGTGGCACTCATGAACATTGCCAAGCGCAACCACTACAAGGTGATAATGGCAACATCACCGGAATAGAAAGCATATGAAAGAATATCTCGACGAAAGGAAAAGGCAGGAGAGGATCTCCAAGGTGACGGGCGCCGCATTCACGGTGGCCGCTCACGTGCTTGTGCTCCTGTTCGTTTCTTTCACCGGGATGAAAGAGATCTACCCAAAGCCTCAGGACCAGAACGTCGTCATCGAGTTCGAGGACATCCCGGAGCCGCCTGAGCAGGCGCTGACGCAGGGCGAGGAGCCACGCGCAGAGCAGGCAAACCCGCAGGAGGACATCAACCTGGTCCAGAAGTCTGAGTCCAACGTGACCGGTCACAAGCCAAACGTCGCCAAGGAATCGACCGTCGGCAAGACAGGGGACGTGGAAGTGCCGGAGCCGAAACGCGAGGAAGAGATAAACCAGAAATCGCTGTTCCATTCGGCAAACAACAAGGCCCAGAAGGACACCCTGGCCCCTCAGACCTCGTCCAAGCCGTCCGACAGCCTCAAGGAAGGACATCCTGACGGCAACACAAAAGACGGGCAGACCAGCGGCACGCCGAATGCCAAGCTTCAGGGAAGGCAGGTCAACAACCTTGCCCGTCCATCAATCCAGACCCAGGCCGAAGGCGTTGTTGTCATTGACATCGTCGTGAATGCATCCGGCAAGGTAATCGATGCCAAAGTCGGTTCGGGCACGACAATTTCCGACACAGCCGTACAGAATGCGGCAAGGAATGCGGCACTGGGCAGTACATTCAAAGGTGGGACAGACCTGCCTGCAACACAACAAGGAACCATTACATACTATTTCAAATTAAAATAAAATCAACTGCCGGGAGGCACAGAAAAAATGGAAGAAAAAACAGAAAAGTCCCGCAGACCAAGAATTCACAAAAGCGGGAGTGAACAGAGAAGTTACTCAAGTTCTAACTCAGGACACAGGTCCTATGGTGAGCACAAGGCTTACGGAGACCGCAAGCCAGCCACCAGTTCAGAGCACAGAAGCTACGGCGAACGCAGGAGCTATGGTGAAGGCAGACCTTCAGGAGAGCGCAGAAACAATTTCAGCGGCAATGGCGGCGAGCGCAAGAGCTACGGTGAGAGAAGCTATGGCGAAAGAAAGAGCTATGGCGAAGGCAGACCTTCAGGAGAGCGCAGAAGCTACGGCGAGGGCAAGCCTTACGGAGAGCGCAGAAACAATTTCACCGGCAACGGCGGCGAGCGCAAGAGCTACGGTGAAAGAAGCTATGGCGAAAGAAAGAGCTACGGCGAAAAGAAATCTTTTGGCGACAGGAAGCCATACGGCGAAAGAAAGCCTTATGGAGACAGGAAACCGTACGGAGACAAGAAGAATTTCGGCGGCCGCAAGCCGTTCAGCAAGTTTGACCCTGCATCTGCCGGCATAAACAGGATGATCAGCGACCGTCCACAGGTTGATGCCGACAACTGGTCAGACAACGACATCGTGAACGTTCCTATCAAGGACGAGATCCGTCTCAACAAATTTATCGCCAATTCAGGAATATGCAGCCGCAGAGAGGCTGACAACTACATCCAGGCCGGCGTGGTCACCGTGAACGGTGAAGTTGTCACCGAACTCGGCACAAAGGTCAATGTACGCACCGACGACATCCGCTTCAACGGCGAGCGTCTCAAGGGCGAGGAGAAGGTTTACATCGTCATGAACAAGCCGAAGGGCTATGTCACCACAGCAAGTGACGCACATGCGGAGAAGACCGTGATGGACCTTCTGAACGGCTGCCCAACCAGAGTGTTCGCAGTGGGACGTCTGGACAAGAACACCACCGGCGTGCTCATGTTCACCAACGACGGCGAAATCGCCGAGAAACTCACCCACCCTTCTTACGACAAGAAGAAGATCTACCAGGTCAACCTCGACCACGACCTCAAGAAGGACGACTACGACAAGATCCTGGCAGGCATCACACTCTCTGACGGTGACGTCGCCGCAGACGACCTCCAGTATATCGACGAAGAAGACAAGCGCAAGGTCGGCATCGAGATCCATTCAGGCAAGAACCGCATCGTGCGCCGCATTTTCGAGAGCCTCGGATACGAAGTCAAGGCACTTGACAGAGTCTATTTCGCAGGACTGACCAAGAAAGGCATAAAGAGAGGCGACTGGCGTTACCTGACAGAAGGTGAGACCAACATCCTCAAGATGGGGGCATACAGATAATGGCAGAGCAGAAAAAACATCGCGCCGGATTTGTCAATATAATCGGCAATCCAAACGTGGGCAAGTCAACCCTGATGAACGCCCTCGTGGGTGAGCGCCTGTCCATCGTGACGGCAAAGGCCCAGACCACGCGCCACAGGATAATGGGTATCGTCAACGGTGACGACTACCAGATCGTGTATTCCGACACACCGGGCATCCTCAAGCCTAATTACAGGCTCCAGGAGAGCATGATGAACTTTGTGGAGACCGCAATCGGCGACGCAGACATCATACTTTATGTCACCGACGTCGTGGAGAAGAGTGACAAGAATGCCGAATATATCGAGAAACTCCAGCGCATAGACTGCCCTGTCATCCTTGTAATCAACAAGATAGACATCAGCACACAGGAAAAGGTGCTCGAACTGATGGGCTGGTGGAAGCAGCAGCTTCCGAAGGCCGTCATCTACCCGGCTTCCGCGCAGGAAAAATTCAACCTGGACAACATTTTCGACGCAATCGTGGCCAATCTCCCTGTCGCACCGGCCTGGTATGACAAGGACACGTTCACGGACAAGAACATGAGATTCTTCGCGTCCGAGATCATCCGCGAGAAGATTTTCCTCAACTACAGTCAGGAGATTCCGTACAGCACACAGGTGGAAATCGAGGAATTCAAGGAAGGCAAGGAGCGCTATGACATCAGGGCCGTCATCTATGTGATGAGAGACACCCAGAAGGGCATCATCATAGGCAAGGGCGGCGCCGCCCTCAAGAAAGTGGGCACCCAGGCCAGGATCGACATGGAAGATTTCTTCCAGACCAAGGTCTTCCTGAGCCTGTACGTCAAGGTCGATCCGGACTGGCGCGAAAACAAGAAGGAACTCCGCCGTTTCGGCTACGAATTTTAGATAAACAAAGAGACAACAATGGATATTGAAGATCAGGATCTTCCTATAGAGGAAATAGACGGGACATCTGACGAAGAGGCCGTCTCCAATGCCAAAGAAGGTAAATTCGACAAACTGCTGGGCGAAAACAGCCACAAATACAAACTGTCAGGAATGTTCAAGGAATGGTTCCTTGACTACTCGTCCTATGTAATCCTGCAGAGGGCCGTGCCACATATCACGGACGGGCTGAAACCGGTACAGAGACGTGTCCTGCACGCAATGAAGGTCAACGACGACGGTACCCTCACCAAGGCCGCCAAGGTCGTCGGCCAGGTGATGGCATACCACCCGCACGGTGACGCATCCATTTTCGGTGCACTTGTCCAGCTGGGCCAGAAAAACCTGCTCATCGACACGCAGGGAAACTGGGGTAACATCATCACCGGTGACCCTAACGCGGCCGGCCGATACATCGAGTGCCGCCTGTCTGCATTCGCCAAAGAGGTGGTGTTCAACCCGAAGACGACCAATTTCATGCGCTCATACGACGGAAAGCTGGACGAACCGGTCGAACTTCCGGTCAAGTTCCCGCTCCTGCTCGCACA
>JAZQNI010000051.1:0-14907 GCA_045627265.1 Candidatus Cryptobacteroides sp. | reverse complement strand
TTGCCTCCGATGGAGGCCAGTCCGAGAGCGACCTGCATCTTGAGCGAGCCGAGCAGCGCGGCGAGCGGCTTGCCCCAGCTGTGAGGATCCTTGGTCATCCTCTCGAAATACTCCTGGTATGAGAAGCGCATGTGCGAATAGTCGGCACCGGCCGCGACCACCTTAGTGCAGGCCTCGACCACAGCGTATGCCGCAGAATGGTACGGACTCCACTTGGCGATGTCCGGATTGTATCCGAACGCCATCATGCTGGCTGTGTCCGTGTAGCCGTCCACAGGGAGTTTCTGGACAGAAACCTGGGTCTCGGACGACTGGGTCGCGCCACCGTACGGCATGAGCACCGTCGAGCGGCCGATGGTGGAGTCGAACATCTCCACGAGGCCCTTCTGGGAAGCCACGTTGGCGGATGACATCACAGCGCACATCTTAGTCTTGAGGTCGCTGCCTTCCGGACGGCGTACGAACGGATCGACGTCCTCGACCGCGCCCACTGTCGCGGCGGCGAAATGCTTCGCTCCGGCGCTGTCGATGAATTCGCGGGTGATGTCGCAGACCTTCTCTCCCCCGTTGAACATGCGCATGCGGCCGGTCGCGGTGACGTCGGCCACGTAGGTGACCTCAACGTTGTCCTTGGCGCAAAGAGACTCGAAAAGCTCCCTGTCACCCGCCTCGACGACAACCGCCATACGCTCCTGGGACTCGCTGATGGCGAGTTCGGTCGAATTGAGACCTGAATATTTGGCCGGCACACGGTCGAGATAGATGTCGAGGCCGTCGGCGAGTTCGCCGATCGCGACACTGACACCTCCCGCACCGAAGTCGTTGGATTTCTTGATGAGCCTGGTCACCTCCGGACGGCGGAAAAGCCTCTGCAGCTGACGCTCCTGAGGGGCGTTACCCTTCTGCACTTCGCTTCCGCATGTCTCGAGGGAGGCCTCTGTATGTTCCTTGGAAGAACCTGTTGCGCCACCTATGCCATCGCGTCCGGTACGTCCTCCGAGAAGAAGGGTGACATCTCCCGGAGCCGGGCTCTCACGACGGACGTTGGATGCCTTGACCGCACCGACCACAGCACCGACCTCGAGACGCTTGGCAGTATAGCCTTCGTCGAAGATCTCCCTCACATGGGTGGTCGCAAGGCCGATCTGGTTGCCGTAGCTGGAGTATCCGCCAGCCGCCTTGCGCGTGATCACGCGCTGAGGAAGCTTGCCCGGGATGGTCTCGGCAACCGTCTTGCAGATGTCGCCCGCGCCGGTGACACGCATCGCCTGATAGACATACGCACGGCCGGAGAGAGGGTCTCTGATGGCTCCTCCGAGACATGTGGATGCGCCGCCGAACGGCTCGATCTCGGTAGGATGGTTGTGGGTCTCGTTCTTGAACTGGAGCAGCCATTTCTCCTGCACGCCGTCCACGTCCACATCGACGAAGATGCTGCAGGCGTTGTTCTCCTCACTCTGCTCGAGGTCATCCAGCTTGCCGGTCTTCTTGAGGTAGCGCGCTCCGATAGTGGCGAGCTCCATCAGGCAGAGGCTCTTGCCCTCGCGGCCGAGTTCGCGGCGGATATCGTGGAAAGCGCCGAGCTCTGACTCGATCTCATCCTTGATGAAGGAATCATCGACCTTGATCTCGGTGAGCTCGGAAGTGAAGGTCGTGTGACGGCAATGGTCGCTCCAATAGGTGTCGAGGATACGGAGTTCAGTCTCTGTAGGATTGCGCTTCTCGCCCTTGAAATAGCGCACCACCTCGGCAAGGTCATCGGTGTTCATGGCCAGGCCGTGGGATGAGCAGAATGCCTTGTAGGCATCCACAGGCATGTCGATGAAGCCCGTCAGGTCCTCAAGGGGCTTGACGTCCGCCTTCTCGCTTAGAGAGAGGACGGCCAGGTCCTTGCGGCGGCACT
This sequence comes from Candidatus Cryptobacteroides sp., assembly GCA_045627265.1. Lineage (GTDB taxonomy): Bacteria > Bacteroidota > Bacteroidia > Bacteroidales > UBA932 > Cryptobacteroides. The sequence goes on along the minus strand of JAZQNI010000051.1, from coordinate 13,004 downwards.
CCACCGGATTGATGAAATAGTGGCCGATCTTGGCGAGCACTTCGTCAGTGGTGTCATCATCGAAGATGAGCAGACGGGAGCTCTTTATCTCGACTTCTGCCTGAGGATCGATCAGGTGCACACAGTCGACAGCGGATGAAGCCCTCTGGTCGAACTGGCCCGGGATGAACTCCACTGCAATATATTTCTTGTCCTCGAGAGAGCATTCGTCAGTCACGAGATCGGTCACACGCTCTCCGAAAACGCTGTATCTGCATTTCTCGAGCAGGTCCGGCCCGAAGCCGAAAAGATCATAGACATTGAGCAGTCTGAGGGACTTGAGGTTCAGTGAAAGGTTTTCGTTGAACTCTGCGAGAAGGCTGCTGGCTTCCACGCGGAAACCCGGGTTCTTCTCGACAAAAATACGGTTGCTGTTCATGGTTCAAATAAATGTATATGCCCACTCGGGTACGGGTGGGCATATTGCTATATTGTGGTATTCAATACTTTATCACTTTGACGCTTGCGGAATTCCTCCAGCTTGGCCGCCATCTCAGGGTTCGTCAGGGCGAAGATCGAGACTGCGTATAGGGCAGCATTCCTGGCACCGTCGATGGCCATCGTAGCCACAGGGATGCCGGATGGCATCTGCACTATCGACAGGAGGGAGTCAAGTCCGTTCAGCGCCTTCGACTTGACCGGCACTCCGATCACAGGGAGCGTGGTGAGAGCCGCGATGACGCCTGGAAGGTGGGCCGCACCTCCTGCGCCTGCGATTATGATGTCGAACCCGTTTGCCCTTGCGGATGAGACGTACTCGGCCAGAGGGCCGGGGTTGCGGTGCGCGCTGAGCACGCGCTTCTCATATTCGATTCCGAAATCCTCAAGTGTGGTGCAGGCCGGCGACATCACATCCCAGTCGCTCGCACTGCCCATTATTATCGCAACTTTCATAAGCCCGGGCTATGCAAAGAAGAGTTCAGAAAGGGTCATAGGGTCGATGTACTTGCCATCCTTGTATACCCTCATGTTGCCGGAAGCGATCTCGTCGATGAGCATCACGCTGCCGTCCTTGTCATATCCGAACTCGAACTTGATGTCGTACAGCACGAGACCCTTCTCCTTGAGGTCGTCGGCAACGATCTTGGTGATGCGCTGGGTCATCTCCTTGATGTCGTCATACTGCTGCTCTGTCATGACTCCGAGGACTACAAGTCCGTCCTTGGTCACGAGAGGATCGCCCTTCGCGTCATTCTTGAACGTGGTTTCCACATATGAAGGAAGATCGGAGCCTTCTTCGATGTACTCGCCGTACCTGCGGAAGAAACTGCCCACAGCCTTGTTGCGGCAGATCACCTCGAGACCCTGACCGAACACCTTTGCAGGAAGCACCTCCATGGTGGTGTCAGCGAGGTTCGCGCTTACGTAATGGGTCTTGATGCCGGCGGCATTGATCTTCTCGAAGAAATAGATGGACATCCTGAGGTTCACGTCACCGACTCCGTCAATGGTGAGGCCTACTGAATTCTCACCCGGATCGAATACGCCGTCCTTGCCTGTACAGTCATCCTTGAACTTGAGAAGATAGTTTCCATTCTCCAAAGAAAAGACATCCTTTGTCTTGCCTGTGTAAACTCGTTCCATATATAAAATTAGTATTTGAAAATGACTCGACCAACGAGACACAAAGTTATGGCTAATTATTCATCAGGGCAAACATTTTCATCAAAAAATACCCAACAGTTTTCAACCGGTGATTGTTGATATTTTTAGGGATGCCCTTCTATTGTTTTTTTGAGGAATTCGACATATCTTTGTGAAAAAGTAACAGGCAATGAAAAAGCGTTTCAGATTTTCAGATTTGAGTCGTTCCGCTTCCACGGAGAGCGCTTTATACCCTGTTTCAAGTGTATAATTGTTGGACAGCCCCGTTGGCTGTCTTTTTTTTGGTCCGGAACAGATGAGCGAAATGGTTTTCCTCAAAGGCGGTTGCGTGGTCACACCGTCCGGCAAGTCTTGGGAAGACGTCCTGGTCAAGGACGGCCGCATTGCGGCTGTCGGCACCGGGATCGAAGTTCCTGATGGAGCCGTGACGGTCGACGTAAGCGGCAAGATCGTGACCCTGGCCTTCACCGACCTGCATGTGCATTTCCGCGAGCCGGGATTCACCGCCAAGGAAACGATACTCACCGGCAGCATGGCCGCCGCGCACGGAGGCTACTCCCTGGTCTGTGCGATGCCGAACCTCACCCCCGTACCGGACTGCCTCGAGAATCTGGCAGTCGAGCAGGCGGCGATCGACCGAGATGCAGTCATCGACGTACTTCCCTACTGTTCCATCACCAAGGGCCGCAAGGGTCTGGAGCTGGTCGATTTCGATAGTCTGAAGGACAGATGCGCCGCATTTTCGGATGACGGCAGCGGAGTTCAGGACGAGGACATGATGCGCAAGGCGATGCAGGAAGCGGCCCGGACAGGCAGCATAATCGCCGCGCACTGCGAGGACAACACCCTTCTCCGCGGAGGATACATCCATGACGGGGAATATTGCCGCACACACGGGCACAAAGGCATCTGCTCGGAGAGCGAATGGGGCCAGATCAAACGCGACATAGAGCTATGCGCCGAAACCGGCTGCAGATACCATGTCTGCCACATATCCACTGCAGAGAGCGTGCAGCTCATCCGCGAAGCGAAAGCGGCCGGAGTGCGCATCAGCTGCGAGACGGGTCCTCATTACCTGACCATGTGCGATGACGACCTCCAGGAAGACGGACGCTTCAAGATGAATCCGCCGCTCAGGAGCGCGGCTGACCGCGAAGCGCTAATCGAGGGGCTCGCTGACGGCACGATCGATGCTGTGGCGACCGACCACGCGCCGCACACAGCCGAGGAGAAGTCGAGAGGCCTGCAGTCCAGCGCAATGGGCATCGTCGGGCTCGAGACATCGTTCCCTGTGCTCTATACCAGGTTGGTCAGGACAGGCAGGATCTCCCTCGAGAGGCTGGTGGACACCATGAGTTTCGCTCCAAGGGCGGCATTCGGCCTTGCGGGCTCGCTGGAAGCCGGAGCACCCGCAGACCTGACTGTGATAGACATAACAGAACCATTTGAAATAAAGACTCAGGATTTCCGATCCATGGGCAAGTCCTCACCTTTCCAGGGATGGGAGGTGTACGGCAAGGTCAAGCTCACGCTCAAGGACGGAAAGCCTGTATTCAACGAAATATATTGAAATGAAAAGACCTGAAAAGAAACTTGTGCTCGAAAGCGGGCAGGAATTCTACGGCATAGGATTCGGCGCCGACTGCCGCAGAGTCTGCGAGATCGTGTTCAACACCTCGGTGGTCGGATACCAGGAGATCATCTCCGATCCGTCCAACGCCGGCCAGATTGTGGTGATGACTTATCCACTCATCGGCAATTACGGAATAACCGACGAGGATTTCGAGACCAGGACCCCAAACATAGGCGGTCTGGTAGTCCGCGAATGTTGCGACACCCCGAGCAACTTCCGCTACACCAAGACATTGGAAGAGGAGCTCGAGGAGCATGGAATCCCTTGCATCAGCGGTGTCGACACCAGGATGCTGACCAAGATCATCCGCGACACCGGACGTCCGATGGCCGCCATCGTCGAAGCAGACATGCCGAAGGAAGAGGCTCTGGCCCTCATAGCTTCCACGCCTCGCGCCAAGGACCTGGTAGCCCAGGCAGGTTGCAAGAAAAGATGGGTGACCCGCACTCCGAACCACAAATTCCATGTGGTGGCGGTCGATTGCGGCATCAAATACAGCATCATCCGCATACTCAACAGCCGCGGATGCAACGTCACGATAGTGCCGTTCAACACCCAGACAAAGGACATACTCGCGTTCAACCCGGACGGCATCCTGTTGTCCAACGGTCCCGCATCCGGTTATGACGCTCCGGAAGTCAGCCAGCTTTTCGCCGAGCTCAAAGGCAAGAAGCCTATACTGGGCATAGGCATGGGAATGGAGATCATCGGACTCCATTACGGAGCCAAGCTCAGGAGCATGGGATGCGGTGTGCACGGAGACCATCCGATCCGCGACCTTGCCAGCAAACGCATCAACATCGCCGTCCTCAACCAGAGCTACTGCTTCGACAGCATCGAAGGCACAGGGTTGACACCGACCCATGTGGCGGTGCCGGAAGGCTATGTCGTGGGATTCGAGAACAAGCAGGACAACATATTCGCCGTACAGTTCCACCTCGAGTCCGCACCTGGACCTCAGGACAACGTTAATCTTATCGACAAGTTCATTGAAATGATGGAGGATCAGCAAAATGGCTAAACGTAAAGATATAAAGAAGGTAATGGTCATCGGTTCAGGCCCGATCGTGATAGGTCAGGCCGCCGAGTTCGACTACGCAGGCACCCAGGCCTGCCTCGCATTGAAGGAGGAAGGCTACCAGGTCATCCTGGTCAACTCCAATCCGGCGACCATAATGACGGACACCAACATCGCCGACAAGGTGTACATGGAGCCGCTCAAGCTCGAATACGTGGCCAAGATCATCAGATACGAGCGTCCTGACGCCATCGTACCTGGCCTCGGAGGACAGACAGGACTCAACCTCGCCGTCCAGCTCGCCAAGAAAGGCGTGCTCGAAGAATGCGGAGTCGAGATCCTCGGCACCTCTTTCGAGGGCATCGAGAAGGCAGAGGACAGGGAGCTCTTCAAGGAGCTCTGCATGGAGATCGGCGAGCCGGTCATCCCGTCCGACATCAGCTACAGCACTGAAGAAGCTGTCAAGATTGCCGAAAAGATCGGCTATCCTGTCATCCTGAGACCGGCATTCACGCTCGGCGGCACAGGCGGCGGATTCGCGGACAATGAGGAAGAGCTCCGCGAGATGATGCGCAACGCCCTTGCACTTTCCCCTGTCCACCAGGTGCTCGTCGAAAAGAGCATCAAGGGATACAAGGAGATCGAATTCGAAGTGATGAGGGACAGCAACGACACCGCGATAGCCATCTGCAGCATGGAGAACATCGACCCGGTCGGCATACACACAGGCGACTCGATGGTGGTTGCTCCGGCACAGACCCTCACAGACAAGGAATACCAGATGCTCCGCGACAGCGCGCTGCGTCTGATCCGCGCACTCAAGATCGAAGGCGGCTGCAACGTACAGTTCGCGCTCGACCCGCTCTCATTCAAATACTACATCATCGAGGTCAACCCACGCGTGTCGCGTTCGTCCGCCCTGGCTTCCAAGGCCAGCGGCTTCCCTATCGCGCGTGTCACCGCCAAGATCGCAGTTGGTATGACCCTGGTTGTGATCCAGATCGCAGGTTCGCCTGCATGCTGCGAGCCGGCCATAGACTATGTTGTCACCAAGATCGCGCGATTCCCGTTCGACAAGTTCAGCGAGGCGTCCAACGAGCTCGGCACCCAGATGAAGGCAACAGGTGAAGTCATGAGCATCGGCCGCACCCTCGAGGAGAGCATGCTCAAGGCCATACGCTCGCTCGAGGCAGGATGCTGCCATATCCACAAGAAGAAATTCGACGACTGGACGGAAGATCAGCTGCTGGAGTACATCTCCACTCCGACTGACGACCGCATCCACGCAATCGCCCAGCTTCTCAGGCTGCGCATCGACCTCACGCGCATCTACGACCGCACCAAGATCGACATGCTCTTCCTCGAGAAGATATACAACATCATCCGCGAAGAACGCAAGATCTCGGCCGCTCCGCTGGACATCGAGACGCTGCGTGAAGCCAAGAAGATGGGATTCGGCGACAAGTTCATCGGCCAGCTCTGGGGCAAGACCGAAGCCGAAATCATCCGCATGAGGATGGCGAACGGCATCATGCCGGTCTACAAGATGATCGACTCATGCTCCGGCGAGCACGACACCTACGTGCCGTACTTCTACTCGACTTACGAGCAGGAGAACGAGTCTGTCCGCAGCGACCGCAAGAAGATTCTCGTACTCGGTTCCGGTCCTATCCGCATCGGCCAGGGCGTGGAATTCGACTATTCCACCGTACATGCCATCTGGGCTATACGCGAAGCCGGTTTCGAGGCCATCATCATCAACAACAACCCTGAGACCGTATCCACCGACTACACCGTTTCCGACAAGCTTTACTTCGAGCCGCTCACAACCGAGGACGTGATGAATGTCATCAGCCTGGAGAAGCCGGACGGCATCATCGTCACCCTCGGAGGACAGACTGCCATCAACCTCGCAGGACCACTCTCGGAATTCGACGTGCCTATCATCGGTACAGGACTCGAGGCGATCGACAACGCCGAGGACCGCAAGCTCTTCGAGCAGATCATGCGCAAGACCGGCATCCCTCAGCCGAAGGCCAAGGCCGTCACCAACGTGGAGGACGGAGTACAGGCCGCGGCCGAAATCGGCTATCCGGTGCTCGTTCGTCCTAGCTTCGTGCTCGGCGGACGTGCGATGATGATCGTCGGCAACGAGGACACCCTCCGCCACTATCTGCACAATGCGGTCGAAATCAACGAGAACTCCCCTGTCCTCGTGGACAAATACATAATGGGAAGGGAAACCGAGGTCGATGCCATCTGCGACGGCAAGGACGTATTCATCCCTGCCATCATGGAGCATGTGGAGCGCACCGGAATCCACTCCGGAGACAGTATCAGCGTCTATCCTTCATTCAGCCTCAGCGACAAGGTGAAGCAGGAAATCATCCGCGACACCATCACCCTGGGACTCGCGATCGGCATCAAGGGACTCTTCAACATCCAGTACATCGTGGACAGCAACGACGATGTCTATGTGATCGAGGTCAACCCTAGGTCATCACGTACAGTACCTTTCATCTCTAAATCCACAGGCGTACCTATGGCCAAGATAGCCACCAGGGTCATGCTCGGCCACTCCCTCAAGGAGCAGGGCATCACGGATGTATATCTGCCGGAGCGCAAGCGCCACTTCGTCAAGACCCCGGCGTTCTCATTCGGCAAGATCAAGGGCATCGACACCTATCTCTCTCCTGAGATGAAGTCCACGGGAGAAGCCATCGGATACGACACCTCCCTCAACAGGGCTCTGTACAAGTCGCTCCAGGCCTCAGGAATGCTGGTACGCGCATACGGCACCATCTTCGTCACCATCGCAGACAAGGACAAGCAGGAAGCGCTTCCTCTGATCAAACGCTTCTACGACCTAGGATTCAACATCGAAGCCACCAGCGGTACTGCAAAATTCCTCAAGGAGCACGGCATACGCACAAGGCTCGTGAAGAAGCTCAGCGAAGGTAGCGACGAGATCTGCCAGTCCCTCAGGAAAGGCCATGTCAGCTACGTCATCAACACCATCGACGTCAACCAGAAGACCACACACCTCGACGGTTATGAAATCCGCCGCACCGCGGTCGAGAACTACGTGACCATATTCACCGCTCTCGAGACCGTCAGAGTACTCCTCGATGTGCTGGAAGAGCTCACGCTCGGCATTTCGACCATCGACGAAGAATACAAGAACTGATGGAAAAGCACATTTTCACCATAGAAAGCAACTTGGAGGTCGCCAAGGGCTGCTACAGGCTCGAGCTTGCAGCAGACTCGGCCGGATACATTGCCGACGGTGAATTCGTGGACATCGCCATCGAAGGCTTCTACCTCCGCCGGCCGATTTCCATCTGCGACAGGAGTGCAGGGCACATCGTACTGCTTTACAAGGTAGTCGGCGACGGCACACTCAAGCTTTCCGGCCTCGAGCCGGGCACATGCCTGGACATCCTCACAGGTCTCGGCAAGGGTTTCGACCCTGACGCATGCAAGTCGCACGCATTGCTGGTGGGTGGAGGTCTTGGAGCCGCGCCGCTGTATCCGCTCTGCAAGGAGCTGGTGGCGCAAGGCAAGAAGGTCAGCGTCATCCTCGGCTTCAACAAAGCTGAAGAGGTGCTGATGGAAGACGAGTTCAAGGCACTCACACCGGAAGTCACCGTCGTCACGGTGGATGGATCTAAAGGAGTAAAAGGTTTTCCGACAGACGCCATCTACTCGGTTTACGACGGATTCGACTATTTCTACACCTGCGGTCCGCTCATCATGATGAAGAACGTCTGCGGGATGGTCAAGGAAAGCGGAGAAGCAAGCCTCGAGGAGAGGATGGGCTGCGGCAGCGGCTTCTGCTACGGCTGCAGCTGCAAGACCCTGCTCGGCACAAAGCGCATCTGCCAGGACGGTCCGGTATTCAAGAAGGAGGAGATAATATGGTGAAAGATCTGTCAGTTAATCTCTGCGGCATCGAGCTGAAGAATCCGGTCGTTCCGGCCAGCGGCACCTTCGGCTTCGGTCTCGAGCTTGCGGACTCGTTCGACCTGAACGTGCTTGGAGGCATATCACTCAAGGGCACGACTCTCGAGCCGCGTTTCGGCAACCCGACTCCGCGGATCGCGGAATGCGCGAGCGGCATGATCAATTCCGTCGGTCTGCAGAATCCGGGCATCGACGTCCTGGTCGGCAGCAAAGTGCCGGAGCTGCGTAAGATCTATTCCGGCGCGGTCATCGCCAACATCAGCGGATTCTCTTTGGACGAATACCGCACATGCTGCGGAAAAGCGGACAGATGCGACGGCATCGACATCATCGAAGTCAACATATCCTGTCCTAACGTGCACAACGGCGGAATGGCGTTCGGCACCAGCGCGGAATCGGCTGCACAGGTCACTGCAGCTGTCAAGGAAGTCTGCAGGAAGCCGGTATTCATCAAGCTCAGCCCGAACGTCACAGACATAGTCTCGATTGCAAGAGCATGCGAGGATGCGGGAGCGGACGGCATCACGCTGGTCAACACCTTCCTCGGCATGAGGATCGACATAAAGAAGCGTAAACCCGTGATAGCCAACAAGATGGGAGGATTCTCCGGCAAAGCGGTCTTCCCGATTGCATTGAGGATGGTCTATCAGGTCGCACATGCCTGCAGCATCCCTGTAATGGGTTGCGGAGGCGTCGCGAGCGCGGAAGACGTGGTCGAGATGATGATGGCCGGAGCAACTGCAGTGCAGGTTGGAGCGGAAAACCTCAGGAACCCTATGGCATGTCCCGAGATCATCGACCGCCTGCCTCAACTCATGGAAGAACTGGGGATCGGATCCCTCAAAGAAATAATCGGGACAGTATGACAAGAGACGTAATAATAGCCTGCGACTTCAGCAGCAAGGAAGCAACCCTCGCATTCCTCGACAAATTCGCGGCATGCGAACGCAAGCCGTTCGTGAAGATCGGGATGGAGCTCTTCTACGGAGCCGGTCCAGACATCGTACGCGAGATCAAGAAACGCGGACACAAGATATTCCTGGACCTCAAGCTCCATGACATTCCAAACACTGTCAGGAAGGCGATGAAGGTCCTCTCCAACCTCGACGTGGACATGTGCAACGTGCATGCGGCCGGCACCATCGAGATGATGAAGGCTGCACTCGAAGGCCTCACAAGGCCTGACGGCACCAGACCGCTGCTTATCGCAGTGACCCAGCTCACCTCCACCAGCGAGGAGAGGATGCAGAACGAGCTTCTGATAGGCGCGGGGATCAACGAGACCATAGTCAAATATGCATCCAACGCCAAGGAAGCCGGACTCGACGGAGTTGTTTGCTCCCCTCTCGAGGCCGGGATGGTCAAGGAAGCATGCGGCAAGGATTTCATCGCAGTCACCCCGGGCATCCGTTTCGCAGACGCTGCGGCAGACGACCAGGTGCGCATCACGACACCGGCCAGAGCACGTGAGATCGGTTCCGACTTCATCGTCGTGGGACGCCCGATCACGGCCGCAGAAGATCCGGTCGCAGCATACAGGAGATGTATCGAAGAATTTGTTAACGACTGATATATGGAAAAGACAATCGCCAGGGAACTCCTCTCGATAGGAGCTGTATTCCTCCGCCCGGAGGAACCGTTCACTTGGGCCAGCGGCATCAAGAGCCCTATCTATTGCGACAACCGCCTCACCCTTTCCGCTCCATCCGTAAGGGAAAAGGTGGAAGCAGGGCTGGCAAAGACAATACAGGAGAAATTCCCTCAGTGTGAGATGCTCATGGGCACATCGACCGCCGGTATCGCACACGCAGCCATCACCGCCACCATTCTCGGACTTCCTATGGGTTATGTCCGTTCGGAGGCCAAGACACACGGCAGGACCAACCGCATCGAAGGCAAGATGGAGCCTGGAACCAAGGTTGTGGTCGTGGAAGACCTCATCTCCACCGGAGGCAGCGCCATCGACGTTGTGGATGCGCTGCGTGAGGCCGGAGCAGAAGTCCTCGGCATCGTCAGCATCTTCACCTACGGCATGAAGCGCGGTCTCGAGAGAATCGCACCCGCCGGCACCGTCAACTACTCCCTGAGCTGCCTCGACGCTCTCGTGGAAGTGGCCGCGGAGGACGGATACATCGCCAAGGAGTGGAAAGACAAGATCCTCGCCTTCCGCGACAACCCTTCAGACGAAAGTTGGATAAACAAATAATCCGAAAAATGAAACATCTCATCGACCCGATGGACCTCAGCAAGGAGGAGCTGGACGAAATCCTCGCCCTCGCTGGTGACATCATCAACAACAGAGAGAAGTATCAGGACCTGATGGCCCACAAGAAGCTCGCGACGCTGTTTTACGAGCCGAGCACACGTACCAGGCTGAGTTTCACATCAGCCATGATGGAGCTCGGCGGCAACGTGCTCGGATTCTCTGACGCCAAGAACACCTCCGTCAGCAAAGGAGAGACCGTACAGGACACAGTACGCGTGGTCGGCTGTTTCGCTGACGTAATCGCCATGAGGCACTATATCGAAGGAGCTCAGCTCTATGCTTCCGAGGTTTCCAAGGTGCCTATCATCAACGCGGGCGACGGAAGCCACAGCCACCCGACACAGACTCTGACCGACCTCCTGACCATATACAGGGAGCTCGGGCATGTGGACGGCATCACCATCGGTTTCTGCGGCGACCTCAGATTCGGCCGCACTGTGCACTCGCTCATCAAGGCGCTGTCCAAGTTCAAGGACATCAAGGTCATCCTCATCGCACCGGACGAGCTCAAGCTTCCTGAATACATCAAGCACGACGTATGCGACAGCATGGGCATCAGCTACCGCGAAGTGTCCACCATGGAGGAAGTCATGCCGGAGCTCGATGTACTGTACATGACCAGGGTGCAGAAAGAGCGTTTCCTCGACGAGGACGAGTTCGACAGGGTCAAGGACAGCTTTGTGCTTGACAATGCCAAGATGGCCATGGCCAAGGAGAAGATGGCCGTGCTGCACCCGCTTCCACGCGTAAACGAAATCCTCACAGAAGTGGACGACGATCCGCGCGCGGCTTACTTCCGCCAGGTCGAGAACGGCAAGTTCGTACGTATGGCACTCATCACCAAGCTCCTTGAGTGGAAGGATGACCCGGCACATGCCAACAAGGAGTACGAAACTCCGTTCATCGACAACACGCTGCACTGCACCAACAAGAAGTGCATCTGCAACAATGAAAAGGCACCTAACCGCTTCCACCGTACGGAAGACGGCACGATCAGGTGCTGGTATTGTGATTCGAAGATAAAATAAACTTATTCATAGACTTATGGCAAAGAACGAAAGAAAAGTCGGTACCGTGTCCCGCGGTATCAGATGTCCGATCATCAGACAAGGAGACGATCTCGCCGAGATTGTCACCACCAGCGTGCTTGAAGCAGCAGCTGACGAAGGTTTCGAGATCAGGGACAGAGACGTGATCAGCATCACAGAATCAGTCGTAGCGCGTTCACAAGGCAATTATGCTCCAGTTTCTGCCATAGCGGAGGATGTCCGCACCAAGACTGGAGGCGAGACCGTCGGCGTCATCTTCCCTATCCTGAGCCGCAACCGTTTCGCCATCTGCCTCAGAGGCATTGCTTCCGGCTGCAAGAAGGTTGTGCTAATGCTTTCTTATCCTTCCGACGAAGTAGGCAACGAACTCGTCAGCCTGGACAAACTGGATGCAGCCGGCATCAACCCATATTCGGATGTACTCGACCTCGCGCGTTACCGCGAACTCTTCGGTGTCAACAAACACGAGTTCACAGGCGTGGACTACGTCCAGTACTATTCCGAGATCATTACAGGATGTGGTGCTGAGGCTGAGGTGGTTTTCGCCAACAGGCCTGCAACCATCCTCAAGTACACGGACACGGTCATCACATGCGACATCCACACAAGAGCCCGTACCAAGCGCATCCTCAAGGACGCAGGCGCCCGCATCGTGCTCGGTCTCGACGATATCCTCAATGCTCCTGTCAATGGAAGCGGATGCAATGAGAAATATGGTTTGCTCGGTTCCAACAAGGCCACGGAAGACAGCATCAAGCTTTTCCCGCGCGAGTGCCAGGGTCTTGTGACCGACATCCAGAGCCGCATCCTCAATGCTACCGGCAAGCATGTCGAGGTCATGGTCTATGGCGACGGAGCGTTCAAGGATCCTAAGGGAAAGATCTGGGAGCTAGCAGACCCTGTCGTCTCTCCTGCTTTCACCGACGGGCTCTATGGCACGCCGAATGAGCTGAAGCTCAAATATCTGGCAGACAACGACTTCGCATCGCTCAGCGGCAAGGAACTCCGTGATGCCATCGCGTCAAGCATCAAGACCAAGGATGCCAACCTCAAGGGCAACATGGCTTCCGAGGGCACCACTCCTCGTCAGCTCTCGGACCTGATCGGTTCGCTTTGCGACCTTACCAGCGGTTCCGGTGACAAGGGCACACCTATCGTGCTTGTGCAGGGTTACTTCGACAACTACACGACAGAATAGGCAGCGTAGCTCTACAAACGATAATGAAAGCGGTCGATATTCACTTATCAACCGCTTTTCTATTTGTATATGCTGTGCCTCCGAGCGTCGGCTGTTCTGAGACCAACATGTCTGATAATGAAAAGAGGGTGATCGGAATTCGATCACCCTCATCTATGCTGATTGACAGGTTCCGCCTAAGCCGTGGCGGCCTCGAGCTTCTTGAGCATCGAGAACATCACCGCACCGGAGAT
>JAZQNI010000050.1:0-15928 GCA_045627265.1 Candidatus Cryptobacteroides sp. | reverse complement strand
ATACGCTTCCGGGGAGGCCGTGGCCGACACGGACCGTGACGGAATGCCGGACTGGTTCGAGAAGCAGGTCGGGCTCGACCCAGCCTCAGCCGCTGACGGCAGCACCAAGACCATAGACACCAAGGGCAGGTACACCAATATAGAGATGTACCTTCATTACATAGTCCGCGACATCATTGCCGCCAGATATAAATAACATGAAGAGCAACCTGACAACGAATGAAAAACAAAACGAAAAACATGAGAATAACGAAGTCATTAACGATCATAGGATCCTTGATAATCCTCGCGGCATGCTGCGGAGACGCCGGACACATGTCCCAGAGGATGGTGGACAGCCAGATGACCAGATGCGAGACAGCATTCCACCTTGACTTCCAGGAAGGAAATCCAAGCTGGAACTACACTCCGGGCCTCGAGCTCAAGGCGTACCTGGACGTATACCAGACCTACGGAGGTGACGCTATCCTCGAATACGTGGACAACTGGTACGACCCGTTCATTGCAGAAGACGGAAGCATCGAGAGATACTGCGGAGAAAAATACAGCGTGGACAAGATCTGTCCGGCCAGGACCATTTTCCAGCTCTACGACATCACAGGCAAAGAAAAATACCGCGCCGCCCTCGATTACATGTACCAGAGGTTCCTCGACCACCCGCGCACATCCGAAGGCGCCCTGTGGCACAAGAGCATCTACCCGTTCCAGATCTGGCTCGACGGCCTGTACATGGCCCAGCCGTTCCACGCCGAATACGCTGCGCGCTTCCTTGCAGGAGAACCGCAGGCAGAAGCGTTCGACGGAGTCGTGAACGACTTCCTTGTGGCCGCCAGACACACTTTCGACCCGCAGACCAAGCTCTACAGACACGCCTGGGACGAGACCAGGTCCATGTTCTGGTGCGACCCGGAAACCGGGCAGTCCGCACATTGCTGGGGCCGCGCTCTCGGCTGGTATTGCATGGCGCTGGTCGACGTGCTGGATTTCATCCCCGAGAATGCGGACGGCAGACAGGAGATGATCGACATATTCAGAGGCATAGTCGAAGTGCTGCCTTCATTCGCGGATGCGGAAAGCGGAATGTGGTACCAGGTGCTCGACCAGCCTGGACGGGAGGGCAACTATCTGGAAGCGACCTGCTCCGCTATGTTCGTCTATTCGATGCTTAAAGGCATACGATGCGGATGGTTGGACGAAGAGCTCCTGCCATACGCCAAGGAGTGTTACGGCCGGCTCGTGGACACGTTCATCTCCACGGACGAGCGGGGCCTCATCAGCATCGACAACTGTTGCAGCGTAGGAGGACTCGGAGGCAAGCAGATGCGCAAGGGCGACTACGCATACTACCTGAGCGAGCCTGTCAGGAGCAACGACTCGAAGGGAGTCGGGCCTTTCATCTGGGCTTCGCTGGAATTCGAAAAAATCAATCAATAACCAAACTATTCTGATATGGACCAGATTCTCAAAAAATTAACCATCCTCCTGCTTGGGATCTTCTGCGCCACGGCGCTCCAGGCCCAGACAGTGTCCGGTGTGGTCAAGGATGCCAGCGGCGCACCCGTAACGGGCGCGGGCGTAATGGTGGAAGGAACCACGCTGGGGGTTGTTACAGGACTTGACGGAGAGTACTCCATCGATGTCCCTGATGCGTCCACGGCTGTTCTGCATTTCTCGATGATTGGAATGAAGACAGTGGTGGAACGCGTAGGCAACCGCGCAATCATCGATGTCGTGATGACGGAAGATGCCGACTTCCTCGATGAAGTCGTAGTCATCGGATATGCAGCAGTCAAGAGACGTGACCTCATGGGCTCTGTCACTTCCGTGGACAACAAGACGCTCACGGCAGTTCCTACAGCCAACGTAAGCGAAGCTCTCACCGGCAAAATGGCCGGCGTACAGGTGACGACCACTGAAGGCGATCCTGACGCTGAAATCAAGATCCGCGTCCGTGGAGCAGGTTCCATCACCCAGGATTCCGCTCCTCTCTACATCGTGGACGGCTTCCCTGTAAGCAGCATCAGCGACATTCCGTCTTCAGACATCCAGAGCATCGACGTCCTCAAGGACGCTTTCTCTACGGCGATCTACGGTAGCCGCGGTGCGAACGGCGTAGTGCTCGTGACCACCAAGAACGGTTCCGAGGGCAAGATCACCGTCAACTACAATGCCTACTACGGAGTGAAGAAGATGGCCAACAAGGACGCCATCCAGGTCATGAACCCTTTCGATTTCGTGAAACTCCAGTACGAAGAGGCCCTCGTGAACGACAAGATGGATGAAAATTACATTCCTCTGTTCGGTTCGTTCGCGGATATCGACCAGTATGCGAACCTCCAGGGCAACGACTGGGTTCAGCAGATCTTCGGCCATACAGGCACTACCTTCAACCACAACCTCAGTGTCAGCGGAGGTTCCGACAAGGTCAAATGGACCGCAGGTTACTCCCACATCGGAGAAGACGCCATCATGCTCGCATCCGACTACAAGAGGGACAACCTCAACTTCAAGTCCACATTCAAGCCTATCAAGCAGATCACCATCGACGTCAACGCCCGTTACTCCAACACGGTCGTAAGAGGCTCCGGAGCCAACTCCATCAATGATTCCGGTTCTACTTCGGGATCTGCCGGACGTCTGAAACATTCCGTCCAGTACTCCCCTATCCCGCTGTCCAACTCAGCGAGCGAGTCCGACCTCGAGGAGGACTACGGAGACAACGCACCGCCGCTCGAGAGCGTCTATGACAACGACAAGTACCGCGTCCGCAAGAACTGGACGGTGAACGGCGCCGTCACATGGCACATCATCCCTAACCTCAACCTCAAGGTCGAGGGCGGCCTGGACGACTTCTCACAGGAAGACGACGCATTCTACGGAATGACCACATATTATGTAGGCAACACGGCGAACATCAAGAACCAGCCGGCATCGGCATACAGCAACGCATTCCGCAAGACCTACCGCAACACCAACACGCTGAACTACAATTTCTCAGACGTATTCACAAACAGCAAGCACAAGCTCGACCTCCTCATCGGTCAGGAATTCATCCTCACCAAGTCGAACTCGCTTACCAGCACCGCGGAAGGTTTCCCTACATTCTTCACGAGCGACATGGCATGGAAATTCATGTCATCCGCGGAAGACATCCGTCAGACCAACAACTTCTACAACCCGGACGACAAGCTTCTCTCATTCTTCGGCCGCGTGAACTATGACTATGCAGGACGCTATTCATTCTCGGCCACGATGCGCGCCGACGGTTCCAGCAAGTTCACATACGGCAACCAGTGGGGCTTCTTCCCTTCAGCCGCCGTCGCATGGACAATCTCCAACGAGGAATGGATGAAGGGCGCTTCCGACTACGTCAACAACCTCAAGCTCCGCTACAGCTTCGGTACCGCAGGTAACAACAACATCCCATCCGGCGTGCAGGCCATGTTCTTCGCAGGCACCTCCGCTACCGAGACAGGATGGGTCTACGGCAGCAAGACCCCTTGGGCCCCGACCACCGTTGGAGGAAAGACCGTCATGGCCAACCCTGACCTCACATGGGAGACCACCCTCTCCCACAACCTCGGTCTCGACTTCGCGTTCTTCAAGAACAGGGTTACCGGTAGCGTGGAAGTCTACCACAACACCACCAGGGACCTTCTCATCCAGTTCCCGACCTCAGGATCCGGATACGAGTTCCAGTACAGGAACATGGGTTCCATCCTCAACAAGGGTGCAGAACTTACCCTCAACCTCGCTCTCATCGAGAAGGAGAACGTCGGTCTCTCAGTGGGCGGCAACATCTCTCTCAACAAGAACAGCGTGACAGAGCTCGGCGGCCTCGAGAAGATCACCGCGACATCCAACTGGGCTTCTACGGAAATCACCTACGACTACCTCGTGGAGCCGGGACAGCCTCTCGGAAACATCTGGGGATACAAGGCTGACGGCCGTTACAGCACAAGCGACTTCACATACAATGCCGACAAGGAAAAATGGGAGCTCAACCCGGGAGTCGTCGACTGCGGCACGATCATCGGCAGCAACTACCTCCGTCCGGGAGCCCTCAAGCTCAAGGACGAGGACGGAGACGGCAAACCTGACGCCCAGATCATAGGCAACACCCAGCCTGTCGGAGTCGGTGGCTTCAACATCACCGGATTCGTATACGGATTCGATTTCTCCGCCAACTTCAACTATGTCTTCGGCAACAACATCTACAATGCCAACAAGATCGAGTTCACCTCATCCAGGAAGTACTACAAGAGGAATCTCCTCAAGTCCATGGAGACAGCGAACCGCTGGACCAATGTCGACTGGAACACCGGCGAGCTGATCACCGACCCTTCAGCCCTCGCCGCAGCCAACGCCGGCACCACGATGTGGTCACCTCTCATCCAGAGCGCAGTCGTCACGGACTGGGCGGTCGAGGACGGATCGTTCCTCAGGCTCGCTAACGCTACCCTCGGATATACATTCCCGGAGAGCATGTCCAGGAAGATCGGCATGCAGAAACTCCGTCTCTATGTCACAGGAACCAACCTCTTCTGCTGGACCAAGTATTCAGGATATGACCCTGAAGTGGACACCAGACGTGCGACGCCTCTTACCCCTGGAGTGGATTTCTCCGCATATCCGAAGAGCATCGGTTTCGTAGGTGGAATCAACATCACTTTCTAAATGCACAGGATCATGAAAACATTCAACAAGACACTTATGGGCGCAGGAATGTTGCTGGCGCTTTCGCTTGCATCCTGCGACATTACGAACATCAAAGACAAGCCGTTCGACCTTACGACCGAGACCCAGTCTTCATTCGACGAGTCGATCGTATTCTCCAACTACGCCTTGGCTGAAAACAGCATCTACGGCATCTACACCGTATTCGGACAGACCAACGGCCATCGTGGACGCTACTGCCCTTGGTACGGATTCAACACCGACATCGAATGCTACGGTTCGACCACATACGACGGCAAGAACCTCGACATCGCGGCATACAACTGCCTCCCGGGCAATAGCAACCTCAATGTCAACAACGACCCGTACGCATCCATCTACACGGCTATCGAGCGTGCCAACCTCTGCGTGAGCGGACTCAGGAAGTACGCGAACGAAGAGACCATGCCGCTTCTCGGCGAGGCCCTCACCGCCCGTGCGCTCCTCTATACCGAGCTGCTCAAGGCATACGGTGAAGTCCCTGCACGTTTCGAGCCTGTAGGTCCGGCGACCATCTATCTCAACAAGAGCGACAAGGACGTCATCTACAAGCAGCTGCTCGCCGACCTGGACGAGGCCATCCCTCTCCTTCCTTGGCCTGCACAGACCGCACACGCCGGCAGGATGAACCGCGCGTTCGCAGAAGGACTCTACGCCCGTCTCGCACTCTATGCTTCCGGTTACTCCCTCCGTCCTGCAGAAGGCAAGGTCGGCACAGGTGACCCGGGTTCCATCCGCCTCACGAACGACGCCGAGCTCCAGAAATCCGTCCTCTATCCGAAGGCCCTCGAGTACCTCAAGGACTGCATCAGCAATTCAGGTGTCTCCCTGTATGCCGACTACAAGGAGCTGTGGACCAATTTCAACAACATGGACATGACTCCTGGCAAGGAGGTCCTCTACGCCCTTCCGTTCAATGACGCCCGCGGCCGCTGGAACTACACCTTCGCCATCAGGGCGGAAGCCAACACCAGCCTCGCGGCAGGTTCAAGCGCGAGAGGCGGAAGCGCCGGTCCTCTTCCTACCGTTTATTATATGTATGACGGCAATGACGTGCGCAGGGATCTGAGCTGTGTCAACTACAAATGGGTTTCATCAAACGGCAAGGATGTCCAGGAACTCGCAGGCGCGATGAACTGGTACTTCGGCAAATATCGTTTCGAATGGATGACCAAGGCTCCATACACCGGAGGAAACGATGACGGCATCAAGCCGGTCTACATGCGCTTCTCCGACGTCCTGCTGATGGCGGCCGAAATCGCCAACGAACTCGGCGAGATCAACTACGCCAAGGAGCAGCTCCTCAAGGTGCGTTCACGTGCATTCAAGGGACACGAAACCGAGGCACAGGAGTATGTAGCTTCACTTTCACAGGGAGACTCGTTCTTCCAGGCCATCGTCAATGAGCGCGCGCTCGAATTCGTGGGCGAATTCCTCCGCAAGGCCGACCTCATCCGCTGGAACATGCTTGGCGCCAAACTCGACGAAGCGAAGGCCGAAATCCAGCAGATGGCGGACCGTACAGGAAAATATGCCAAGCTTCCTGACTATGTCTATACGAAGATGAACGCCGACGGACAGACCCTGTCCATCTACGGCCTCAACCTCGGCGAGACATCAGACCCGGGAGCCGACTGGGCCCCTTACACCGACTCGCAGGGCAAGATCACCGAATACTTCGGAAAGACCGAGGACGGCGTCACCCCTACTTCGGTCGTCAACAGGATCGCATCCATCTACATGGAAGGCGTCGATCCGGAGGCCAGGATGTGGTGGCCTATCAACAGCACCAACATCACCAACGGCATGGGTTATCTCGCAAACGATTATGGATATTAACAGACCCGGATTATGAAAAAGATATTATCAATTATACTCGCAGGCATCGCCTTCTTCGCAGTCTCGGGCTGCGTGGAAGAGATGGAGCCGCTGGTCGAGGACCTCAATCTCGAGAGATGCCTCGTCCCGACCAACGTGAATGCCAAGGTCCAGAACGGTGAGTACGTGGAATTCAGCTGGGACAAGGCCAAGACCTCTGACGTTTTCGTCGTCGAGCTCTACACCAACCCTGAATTGTCCGGAGAGCCTGTGAAGACCTTGAACATCGCCAAGGAAGATGTGCCTTACCTCGCACATCTCGAAGCCGACATGGTTTACTATTTCCGCGTCAAGGCCAAGAATACGACCATCTACCTGGAAGACTCCAAATGGTACGTCTCTGACAAGGAAATCCAGACTTCGGCAATAAAGTCATCGCTCAATCCTGAGCTCGTGGACCGCGGCCCGGACAACGTCACCATCAAGTGGGACGCTGACCCTGAAGTCGACCACATCCGCATAGAACCTGCCCTCGACGGCAAGAGCGAATTCACCAGATTCGACGTGACGGCAGGAGACATTTCCGCCGGACAGGCCACCATCACCGGCCTCAATCCTTCCACATACTATGTGATGACCGTGCATTTCAAGAGCGCCGACCGCGGAAGCGTCGATGCCTGGACACGCCCGGCCACTGAAGGATTCACCAAGGTGACGGATGCAGCCAGCTTCCAGAAGGCACTCGCCGACGGCGCAACCAAGATCGTTGTAGCCTATGCGGAGGAGCCTTACGAGATGGGTACCATCAATGCGAAGGGTGCGTTCGAGGTAGTCGGAGAATCGACTGCGGAAGGCGTCAAGCCGGTCATCATCGGCCATTTCGCAACAGACGAGAGCACGACCTCATTCCACATCGAGGACCTCTCCCTGACAGGCAACAACAAGGATACGGACACCCACGTCCTCGTTGCCGGCAAGGCTGGTACCATGGAAAGCATTTCCATGATCAACTGCGACTTCACGGAATTCCTCAGGGGAATCTATTATGACAATGCAGGAGTCAACGTCAGCGGTGCGATCACCCTCGACGGCATCAATTCCTCCTATGTATTCGGTACCGGCGGTGACAACTTCGACATCCGTCCTGCAGTGACCATCGGATCGATCACCATCAAGAACTCCACCTTCAACCACGGCACACGTACCGTGATCAGGACCGACGCCAATGTGACCGTCTCCGGCGCATACACCATCGAGAACTGTACGTTCAACGCTCTCTGCACCGACAACGGCAATGTCATCGGCGGCAGCAACGTCCAGGGTATCTTCGCCGTCAAGGCGACCTGCGGTGACTTTCAGGTGAAGAACAACCTGTTCCTCAACCAGAACGCATGGCTCATCGGAAGCAACACGGCCTGCAAGGTCCCTGTCTTCACGAAGAACTATGTATTCAACTGCTGCGAGCAGTTCTTCAACTCCGCCAAGACTGACGGCAGCGCCGCCAGGACCGACCTCGGCGAAGCTGTGATTCTCGCTAACGGCGGCCTCATCCTCGATGCCGACCCTTGCGTGGATTCCGAAGGAGAAAAGTTCTATGTGACCAACGCTTCCGTCATCGAGAACAATGTCGGCGACCCTCGCTGGTTCATGTCATACGTCGAAGTTCCGGAAGACCTCACACTCGAGGTCACGATGCCTGTCAAGACCTGGGATTTCACCAACGGCAAGGTATTCTACAAGCAGGCTGACAAGGACATGGTCCGCGACGGCATACGCTTCTTCGTCAAGGAGTCTCCGGTCATCTTCGATGCATCAGGATTCCAGTTCACGAAGGCCGCGACACTCGCAGATGGCATTCCTGCCGACTGCGGTATCGGATTCAAGGTTGCACAGGCCGGCTCGGTAGTCGTCTCCACGGCGGAGAACGGTGACCCTTCCGCCCTCCTTACAATCTCTCTCGACGGCAAGCCGGTCATCGGTGTACCTGCGGGTGAGAACAACTACCAGTACACATTCGCCGACCTCAACGAAGGCGAGGAGAAGATGATCTACATCTACGGCACCGGTGCCATCACACTTACGTTCCTCCAGTGGAACAACGACACCGAGACCGATGGACCGAAGATCCTCGACACCCCTGTCATCAGCCTGGACAAGAGCTCAGTCGCAATGGGTGCCGGCGAAGACGTGACCGTCTCCTGGACGGAAATCGCCAAGGCCGGTGCATACGAAGTCACAGTGAACGGCAAGACCGAAAAAGTCACCGGGACCAGCTATGCCATCCCTACCGGCTCGCTCAAGGACTGGAAGTATCTTGTAAGCGTCAAGGCTGTCCCTGCCGATGACGACATGATCCGTCAGGAGTCCGAGACTGCTGTGACATCGTTCACCATCGTCGAGAGCGGCATCAACACGCTCCCAGGCGAAAAGATATGGGACGCGGCGTTCTTCGAGAAGCTCGACTTCGCATACAACACCGACGAGCAGGGCAACCCTGTCGACGCAGTTGCAGTTCCTGGCAATGTATACCATGACAACCTCGCCTTCATGTCCAACGGCAAGGTCAAGTTCGACAAGTTCAACGAGATCCCTGTAGTGCAGTCAGGCGGCGGTGTCAAGTACGGCACCCAGGCATGCCTGCAGATCAAGGTCGGCGGCAACGGTACCCTCACCCTCAAGTAT
Source organism: Candidatus Cryptobacteroides sp. (assembly GCA_045627265.1). GTDB lineage: Bacteria > Bacteroidota > Bacteroidia > Bacteroidales > UBA932 > Cryptobacteroides. Next base: position 6,712 of record JAZQNI010000050.1, on the reverse strand, counting down.
CAGTCTACAGGTGATGCGGGACGCTACCTCAGCATCGCGAACGGCAGCACAGTCATCTCCGAGAAGGTTTACGAGGCCCCGGCAAAGGCCGGAGAGCCGGCTGTGGCCGAGATCCCTGTCTCTGCAGTCGACGGCGACTTGATCAACATCGGCGGCAGCGGCAACCTCTACTTCTACGAGATCAAGTGGACCCCTTCAGGTGCGGTCGAGAAGACCTACTCATGGGATTTCAGCGCTGATGAGTGGAAGACCAAGCTGGCCGGATTCACCGCCAACACCAACTACAGCGACTGGAATTTCGAAGTCAACGGACTCAATGTAGTCTGCAACGGCGGTTCCATGAAGTGGAACAACTCCGGCGACGTTTATTACATCCAGCCGGGAGGCAAGAGCGACGGCTCGACCAGATATCTCTCATTCACCGCCCCGGCATCCGGAACCCTCAAGGTCTGGGCATCCAACACCGGCAGCAGCGAGGACCTCACCCGAATGGTTACGGTCAAGGCCGGCGACCAGGAGCCGGTTTCAGTACCAGGCGGATACAGCACCGACGGCGGAGCGAAGGAGACTTCATTCAGCCTCGAGCTTGCAGGCCCGACCGAAGTCAGAATCTATCCTACCGGCAACGGTCTCCGTTTCTACAAGGTCGAGTTCACGTTCATGGAGTCGACAAAAGTGGTCGAGGACTTCGCATGGGATTTCGGCTCAGCCGGATGGCAGGAGGAACTCGCAAAGGTCGGCGCTTCAGGCTCCGACATCACGAACTGGAACCTGACATACGACGGATTGAATTTCACCTCCCCTAGCAAGAGCAAGTACGGCGCCAACTACATCCAGACAGGCGGCAAGGGCTCATTGACAGACAGGGTGTTCACCTTCACCTGCAAGGGCGACGGCTACCTCTATGTCAAGGCATCCAACACCGGCAGCAGCGAAGATCTGACCCGTCTTGTTGCCGTGCAGGTCGGCGACGATGCATCCACCCTCGCAACACAGCCGGGCGGCTACGCCAGCAGCAATATCCAGGAACTGGAGTTCAAGGTAGGAGCTGGAGACATCCACATCTACCCTTCCGGCAACGGACTGAGGTTCTACTCGATCGAATTCCACACGGACAAGAAATAGTCCGCCGCGAAATATTCTATACGGCAGAGGCCGGTCCTTGTCTGGGCCGGCCTCTGTTCTATATCACATCGACAACGCTACTTGTTTTTCTCGAAATGAAGCAGAGCGGCAAGCTCGGCCGGGTCGCTTATGGCTCCTTCCGGCCAGTTTTCCCCATCCGGCCCCCAGACCTTGAGAAGGTCGAATTCCTCGACGGTGCAGCGGCTCTCGTCCAGAAGTCCGTCAGGTCCTTTCAGGCCATCGATGTCAAGGGAGAACTGCTCTGCAAGGAAGCGATACATAGGCTGCCGTTTCTTCTCATTGTAGTTATGCTGCTCCTCTGGCAGATGGACATTGAAAACCTTGTCCGCAGCGTCATAGAAGCCGTATGTCCTCTGCAGGAACGGGTACTCGACCTCCGGGGTGAAACGGGTCCAGTCCGCGCCGTCGGATATGACGAGCATCGGCTTCGGGGCGAAGATGGAAGCAATCTCGACATTGTTCGTCCTGCCGCCGCTGAGATGGATCCTGGTGCCGCTTTCGCATGGGCATCCGCCCATGAAGAACGAGGACATCATCACGACAGGGACGCAGATGGAAATGCGGTCATCGAGCGCAGCCAGGAACATTGTCTGGCTTCCGCCGCCGGAACAACCAGTGACGCACACCCGGGTGCTGTCGATCTCATCCTGCCCAAGCATATAGTCCAGAAGCCTGAGGCCGTTGAGTATCTGCACCGGCTGTGCAAGGCCCGTCCTATGATATTTCTTGTCGAACATCGGCTGCTCGCCCCAGGCGAACATATCGTATGAGACGGCCACGCAACCCATCCGGGCCTCCATCGCACAGCGGATCTGGACCTGCTCGGCGGAATGTCCGTTCGGGTTATGTCCATGCGGATTGAGGACAAGCGGATATCCGCTTTCCGGAGCGGCTGCCAAAGGGTGGTACAGCGCCCCCGTGCACCAGACGCCAGGAAGGACCTCCAGGCCAAGGTTCTGCACATAATACCCGTCATATTCACGTCTATCCCCGAGGAAGACCTTGCCGTCGAAATGCTCCGGGACCTTGTCTATTCCGGAATTTGTCCTGATTTCCCTGCGAAGGAGCTCGCGGCGGACCTCCCAGGATTCCTTGTCGGAATACTGGGTCTTCAGGTATTCCATGAATGATGCCCCCTGCTCCGGAGTCCACTGGCTGTATCTGGCCCTGGTAACGTAATAAATCCCCTTCTTCTCATAATACGAGCAACCGGCAGATGAGGTAAGGTCTCCCAAAGTCGTCTCCAGACTTTCCGGGTGTATACGGAAATCGGCATAATCAAGGAAAAGATAGTCAGGGATGTCCTTGCAGCGGATTTCGACATCGAACCGCTTCGCGACATCGGCCATGACCTCAGTCAGCGGGCGGGAGAAATCGTTGACATACAGGGCAGGATCGGAGCTGTCACCAGCTTCGGCCTCTTTCTGATTTGGGCCGGCGCATGCCATCGCGAGGCACAGGACAACGGCCAGATATTCCAGATGTTTCATATTCGTTATTTTTTATGTTTTCCTCGGGATATGAAGAGTCGCAAAAGCTTGAGTTTGACTCCGGAACCATATGGATGCTCCCGGAGCGGAAGATTGAAGCGGGTGCTGCCGGAAAGCACGGTCGACGGATGCGTGAACTCCCTGAAGCCCCATTCACCATGGTACGCGCCCATCCCCGAATGTCCCGTGCCGCCGAAAGGCACGCCCTTGACCATCAGATGCATGCAGACTTCGTTGATGCAGCCGCCGCCGTATTGCTGTGTCTGCATGAACCTGCGGGCCCATTTCTTGTCGCGGGTGAAAAGGTACATGGCGAGAGGATGTTCGCGGCCAGCGATTATATCGGCGATCTGGTCGATCTCCGCATCCGGAAAAGGCACGACAGGCAGAAGCGGGCAGAACAGCTCGTGGAGGACTATTTCTTCATCGGCTTTGACAGGATAGATGATTGTCGGAGCGTAGCGCCCGGCAGCTCTGTCACCCTCTCCGCCATACACTATGCGGTCCCTGTACGCATCCGCGAGGTTTGCACACTTGTCGTAGGCCGCAGTCGTGATGAGACGGGGGTACTCGCTGTTCCCTACCGCATGCTCCCCTATCTGGCGCGTGAACTCCGCAGAAAGTGCCTTGACGAATTCGTCGGCAACTTCCTCAGCAACAGCAACCTGATTGATGTTTATGCAAATCTGGCCGGCATTGCAGAGTTTGAAGAATGCGATCTTTCGGGCGGCATCGGCGATGTCGGCATCCTTGCGGACTATGCACCAGTTGCCGGTCTCGCCACCAAGTTCCAGGGTGACCGGAGTAATGTTTGCGGCGGCTTTCGAGAGCACATGACGGCCGACGGAAGGCGACCCGGTGTAGAATATCTTGTCCCAGCGCTGGTCCAGACAGATGTCGGCGACATCATGGCCGCCATCGATCAAAGTGACGAACTCTGGTGGAAAGACCTCCGCGATGAACTTCTTCATGACCGCAGTGGATGCGGCCGACTTGGCGCTCGCCTTGACCACCACGGTGTTGCCGCCGGAAATACTGGCCGCGACCACGCCGAGTGTCAGCAGGAAGGGGAAGTTGAAAGGGCTGATGACCAGCGTCACACCATACGGCATCTTATATACCCTGGTCATGATGCTCGGGAAGTTCACGATGCCGCTGAAATGCCTTTCCGGACGCGCCCAGCGGCGCAGGCCGCTGATCATCTCATCGATTTCCAGCACGATGGGGACGACATCGCAAAGGTAGGCTTCCGTGTTGCTCCGGCCGAGGTCGGCGGCAAGTGCATCGACGAATTCGTTTTCATGAGCAATGACGGCGGCACGAAGCTTTTTGAGCTGGGTGAGGCGCCATTTCACGTCGAGGGTCTCCCCTGTCCTGAAGTACGCCCTCTGCCTGTCGACAATCTGCCGTATTATATCCTCTGAATAATTCATTTCAATATGTTTTATCATCACTTTTATCAAGCTGCCGACATTAAAGCGGATACTTTTGCTGAAGCAGGTCCTCCCCGCAAGCGGGTCCCCTCCCTTTTCGGGAGCCAATGCCTGCTTTCAGCAAAAGTATCCGCTTTATTATCTGTTCCAATCCGAAATATCTGAAGAAAAAATGAATTAATGGCAATCAAAAAAACAATTCTGCAGCTTGCCCCAGATGCTGCTCCAGCTCTTCCGGGCTGATCTTATACACTTTCGGAGTCCTGGAGCGAGGATACTTGTCAAAGAACGGATCGTCCGTCCCATACCACTGAATCCCGCATATATCCGGGCATCTCGAAAAGAACCGGTGCAGTTCCCGGACCTTGGTATCACACGCGACCGTCACCCCGCGGGACCCGTCCTTGAACGTCGTGACACAGACATTACGCATGCCCGGCTTCCGCGGTCTGGCATTCACCTGCCCAGGACGTGACTTGTGGCTGATGCTGACATGTCTCCCGTATCCGGAATTGATCTGCCCCATTATGCTCCTGAACACCTTGCCGTGCGAAGATGAGTCCTTCAGATGCTTCCAGGCGATGTAGTAATGTATCATCTCATGCAGCACCACATCCTCAAGCTCCTCCTGCGGGAGATCGAAGCTCGTGCTGATCTTCATACGGAAATCCTTGTTGGAGGACAGCAGTCCGAAAAGTCCGCGTACACCCTTGTACTCCACCTTCCCCAGGAATGTGCGCGCCTTGCTCAACACGATGGGGACAGGAGGCAGGGCCCCTTCGAAGCAAAGAGCATTGAAGCGGTCGAATGTCTCCTGGACGAATGGAAGTGTGGCAATCATGATGAAGCTATGCGCCGGAAGCGCTTATCCCGGTCATTCAGCAAGAGTCACGGAAGCAGGAGAGTATCCAGGGATGTTGTACTCCAGACATATAAGCGACTTCTCCAGCACTGACGGTTCCTTGCCGCAATACTCAAGTATATCGTCAATCCGGTCATACCACTCATCTGCGCCATAATGCGGAGCGGCCATCATGATGGATGACATCAAGCCGTCCATGCCTCTTCCTGCCGTTATGTTCTTCCCCGGCCACTCTTTTTCTCCAGCCACGACCGGGAAATAGTATTCGACCGCCGAACGGAAAGTAACTCCGTTGCAGTTGACATAATTCCAATAATCAAGGCCGAAACGTTCACCGAGTTTGGCCAGCACGGCGAGGTAGTGAAGGTTGGAACTGCAATAACCCCAGGACTTGGTACGGGCCATCTCGCGCGGCTGACAGCCGTCTGCATCGATCTGGTCAAACCTGTAGAAAGTAGTGTCCTGCATATGCTTGAGGCCAGGCTGCGGATCTCCGACGAACATGGAATACAGAGCCACCTGGGCATCGTACGATGAGCCATGGTTGTTCGGCTGGGTGTTTTCGTCCTTGCCATTGTCGCTCTCAAGCAGCCAGTCGCGATACTGACGGAACCAATCTTTGAGACCGTCGATGTCGGACCTCTTCAGGTTACTGCTCCCGGCGAGCAGTTCCAGTCCTTCGATGACCGCGACCATACGGTATGTATCGATGATGCCGATGCCGCGTCCATCGCATACTCCGGGCACACGCTGGCCGAAATTCAAGTTGGGGTTCATGCGCGTGTCTTCATCCAGATACCATACGCGCATCAATTCGACGGCCTTGGCCGCATAACGCTCGTCACCGCTGAAATAGTATGCATGGCCGAGTTTGTTGACGTCGGCTGCCATACGGCTCATATAGCCGGCATCCGTAAGATTCTTGATTTCCGGGTTGGTCTCTCCGTCCCGGCGGATATACGGCAGGCCGTCCGGCTTTTCCGGATCCGGCCACCAGTACGGTCCCTGGCTCATGTAGTCATGCTTGTCGCCGCTAGGTGGCACGATATCCTTCATCATCACGCTCTTTGGTTCCACGCCCAGAAGCGAATCCGCATCTGCGATCAACTTGTCATAAGCAGGAGATTTGACGCCGCTCCGGACAGCCTCCCTGTTGGCTTGCATGGCCTGGGCATCGTAGAACAGGAACTCATCCTCTGCACCGGCCTCGTCCAGCAGATCCCACCTTGCCTCGTCACTGATGATATCTGCAATCCTGGCACGTCTCTGAAGCTGCATGAAACTGAACAGGCCTGCGCCAAGCACTAACAAGGCAAAAACAAATACGAAAGTTTTCTTTTTGTTATCCATTACTAACGGTAGGGTTTATGGTGATTATCTTTTCCTTTTCGGATTTTCGGGGAACCATCCCTTCTTAACACGCTTTTCCTGCTCGAAAAGCTCGAGGATGGACCAGAAGCAACTGAATGCTATGACGCCGATCACCGAAGACAATACTGTGCTGTGGACAAACATGGCCGCCAGGCAGAAGCCCAGTCCGGCCAGAGCGAACATCCACCAGCACCTCTTGCCGAGATGGTATTCAGCCTTTATTACGATTGGATGGAAAAAACCGATAATGAGAAATGCAGATGCACCAAGTATGATTCCTGAAAAGTTCATTGTGTTATCTTGATTGTCCGAGTCTGTACCCAAGCCAGGTCATGATTATGCATATTGCAACAGTGGATATGACATATATGGCTGCCATAGCGAACTTGCCATTCTGGAGCATCCTCACG
>JAZQNI010000049.1:0-8774 GCA_045627265.1 Candidatus Cryptobacteroides sp. | reverse complement strand
TCGTTTACAGATTTGATGATAGCCTCAAATGCCTGAGGATTATTCATAGCAAGGTCTGCAAGTACTTTGCGGTTGAGACCGATGTTCTTCTTCGCGAGCTGGCCCATGAACTGAGAATAGTTGATGCCATACTGACGGCATGCAGCATTGATTCTCTGGATCCAGAGTGCGCGGAAGTTGCGCTTTTTGTTTCTACGGTCACGGTATGCATAGGTAAGACCTTTCTCATAGGTGTTCTTTGCTACCGTCCAAACGTTTTTCCTTGACAAGAAGTTACCGCGGGTTCTCTTGAGAATCTTCTTGCGGCGTGCCCTTGAAGCAACTGAGTTTACTGATCTTGGCATAATTTTGATTTTTTCTGGAGACAGTGACTTCCAACTGAAGTTCTTTACGACTGTTCATCCAAGTTTAACTTAAATAACTACAGAACAAGGAGCTCTTTTACTCTGCCTTCGTCAACCTTCGCAAGGATTGCGAAATGATCGAGGTTTCTCTTCTGCTTCTTGGTCTTCTTGGTGAGAATGTGGCTGTGATAAGCGTGTCTTCTCTTGATTTTTCCCGATCCGGTAAGCGTGAAGCGCTTTTTGGCACCGGAGTTGGTCTTAAGCTTTGCCATTTCTTTAATTGTTAATAGTTAATAATATTTTTCGCGTCAACGCGATTATTTCTTTTTCAAAGGAGCGATCATCATTATCATCCTCTTGCCTTCGAGGACCGGCATGTTCTCAGCGCGGCCGTACTCTTCGAGCTCAACGGCAAAACGGAGCAACTGCTTCTCGCCCTGGTCCTTGAACATGATGGAACGTCCCCTGAAAAAGATCGAAGCCTTGACCTTGGATCCCTCCTGGAGGAACTCCTGGGCGTGCTTGAGCTTGAACTGGAAATCGTGCTCATCCGTATTAGGACCGAAACGTATCTCCTTGATGACTATCTTGGCAGAATTGGACTTCATCTCCTTGGCCTTCTTCTTCTGCTGATAAAGGTATTTCTGATAGTCAAGTATCTTGCATACAGGAGGATCAGCCTTCGCGCTTATCTCCACCAGATCAAGACCGAGTTCCTCAGCCAAGGCCATCGCCTTGCTGATTGGGTAGACTCCTTGCTCGGGGATGTTCTCCCCGACAAGACGAACTTGAAGAGCCTTTATCTCTTCGTTGATGTTCAACTCGTTTTCGTCCTTCTTTTGATTCTGGGCGAAATGACCGTTCGGTTTTTGACCATTCGGTTTGAAGCCTGACGGCTTCGGTTTAAAAGGTGCTGCGATAAGTAATCCTCCTATAAGTTAAATAATAAACAATTATATTGATAATTCCTCAGCTACTGCAGCCTTGAAATAATCTACAAATCCTTCGACAGTCATGCTGCCGGCATCGACGCCTTCCCTTCTCACTGACACTGTACCCTCGGCAACTTCCTTCTCGCCGACGATGACCAGTACAGGGACTCTGAGCAATGCAATCTCACGGATGCGTTTGCCGAGTGTCTCATTTCTAGCGTCTATTGAAGCGCGAATTTCGGAATTATTCATCAATTCGCAAACTTTTTTCGCATAATCAGCATATTTTTCGCTGACAGGCAGTACTTTAACCTGATCTGGAGAGAGCCAGAGAGGGAGATGTCCGGCTGTATGCTCGAGTACGACGGCCGTGAATCTCTCGATCGAACCGAACGGAGCCCTGTGGATCATGACCGGACGCTTCTTGGATCCGTCAGCATCCGTAAACTCGAGCTGGAAGCGCTCTGGGAGGTTGTAGTCAACCTGGATCGTTCCAAGCTGCCATCTGCGACCGATGGCATCCTTTACCATGAAGTCGAGCTTAGGACCATAGAATGCAGCCTCGTCGTATTCGACAACGGTCTTGAGATTCTTGTTCTTGGCTGCATCGATGATGGCCTGCTCCGCCTTCGCCCAATTTTCCTCTGTGCCGATGTATTTGCTGTGGTCGGTCTGGTGACGGAGAGAGATCTGTGCCATATACTCGGTCATGTTCAAGGTCTTGAACACATAGAGGATAAGGTCGATAACCTTCTCGAACTCCTCCTGAAGCTGGTCAGGACGGCAGAAGAGATGCGCGTCATCCTGTGTGAATCCGCGGACACGTGTAAGTCCGTGGAGCTCACCGCTCTGCTCATAACGATATACTGTACCGAACTCGGCGAATCTGAGAGGGAGATCCCTGTAAGAACGAGGGGATGACTTGAAGATTTCGCAGTGATGAGGACAGTTCATAGGTTTGAGCATGTATTCCTCACCTTCCTGAGGTGTATGGATAGGCTGGAATGAGTCCTTGCCGTATTTTGCATAGTGGCCTGAAGTGACATAGAGATCCTTCGCTCCGATATGAGGTGTCACTACCGGGAGATAGCCGAGCTCGGCCTGCTTCTTGCGGAGGAAGTTTTCGAGGATATTCCTCATCACGGCGCCACGAGGGAGCCACAAAGGGAGTCCGAGTCCGACGCGTGAAGAGAAGGTGAAGAGCTCCATCTCCTTGCCGATCTTCCTGTGGTCTCTCTTCTTGGCCTCTTCCACCATTACAAGATACTCTTCAAGGAGGCTCTTCTTTGGGAAGGAGATGCCATAGATTCTGGTCAGCTGCTGACGCTTCTCGTCTCCGCGCCAGTATGCTCCGGCGATGGCGGTGAGCTTGACAGCCTTGATGACCTCGGTGTTCCTGAGATGAGGTCCGCGGCAGAGATCGGTGAAATTGCCGTTCTTGTAGTATGTGATGGTACCATCCTCAAGCTCGCTGATGAGCTCGCACTTGTACTGGTCACCCTTTTCCGTGAAATACTTGAGAGCCTCGTCCTTGGAGACATCGATGCGCTCGAAGTTCTCCTTCTTCTGGGCGAGCTCGATCATCTTCTTCTCGATCTTGGAGAGATCAGAATCGGTGATCTGCGCTCCATTGAAGTCCACATCGTAATAGAAGCCGTTCTCGACGGCCGGACCGATACCGAACTTGACTCCAGGATACAGAGCCTCGAGAGCCTCGGCCATCAGGTGTGATGATGAATGCCAGAAAACTCTCTTGGCATCCTCAGAATCCCATTTCAGAAGACTTACGCTGGCGTTCTCCTCGATAGGACGCATCAGATCGTAGGTTGTGCCCTTGCTTTCAGGGGCTTCACCTTCAAATTTTACTGAAGCCGCCAATACTTCCGCAGCGAGCCTTGGGCTGATGCTCTCTGCAATTTCATAAGCGGTGATGCCTTTCTCGTAGGCTCTCACACTACCGTCAGGGAACGTAATGTTGATCATATGATAGTCTTGTTATTGTTCAAGCGAGCAAAGATACAACTTTTTTTATATCTTTGTCATAAATATCGCACCCCATGGCAGAAACATTTACAAAGAACGACATCTGGAATTTCGCCGGGAAAGCCGGCCTCGTCCTCGGACTGGTATCGACCTCCTACATACTGATCGACCATTTCCTGATCAGCGGCCTGATTTCCGAAAAAGCTCCGCTGGCCGCATCGCTTGTCCAGTTCGCGCTTTGGGCGGCAAAATTCGCCGGCTGCATCTGGCTGATGTCCTTCTTCCTGAAGCGTTTCGCATCCGAGCACAAGGATGCAAGCCATTATGACGTACGCTCGACCGGCATCGCGACGGCGTTGACTTCAGCCTTGATCTTCGCTGCGTTCTCGATGGCATTCGTGCAGTTCATCGCCCCGGACACCATGGCGGAGGCGATGGAAGCGGCCAAGGAGACCTACTCGTCGATGCTCGACTCTAATTCCTTGGCGGCCATGGACCAGATGATGGACAAGATGCCTGTCATCACCTTGATATCCAACCTCATCTACTGCTTCCTGTACGGAACGGTGCTCTCCGCAATCCTCAGCAGGAACATAGGCAGCGACGTCAATCCTTTCACAGACAATAATTCCAACGAATAACATGGACCAGAATCCCGACCTCAGCATAATAATCCCTTCATACAACGAAAGAGAATCCCTGCCGGAACTTGTCTCCTGGATAGACAAGGTGATGAAAGACAACGGATACAGCTATGAAGTCATCATCGTCGATGACGGCAGCAGCGATGGCAGTTGGGACGTAATCTCGCAGCTCGCCGCCGGAAGCCCGCTGGTCCACGGCATCAGATTCCGCAGGAACTACGGCAAGTCGGCCGCGCTCTTCTGCGGGTTCGAGAAAGCACAGGGAAACGTCGTCTTCACGATGGACGCAGATCTCCAGGATTCGCCGGAAGAACTTCCTGAGATGTACAGGATGGTCACGGAGCAGGGCTGGGATGTAGTATCAGGATGGAAACAGCACAGGCAGGACAACAAACTGACCAAGAATCTGCCTTCCAAGCTGTACAATGCGACCGCAAGAGCCATCACGGGCATCAAGCTGCACGACATGAACTGCGGTCTCAAGGCATACAAGAAAGAAGTCGTCAAGAGCATCGAGGTTTACGGAGAGATGCACCGCTACATCCCGTACCTCGCGAAAAATGCAGGATACGACCGCATAACAGAGAAACCAGTCCACCACCAGAAGCGCAAGTACGGCGTCAGCAAGTTTGGGCTGGAAAGGTTCATAAACGGATTCCTGGACCTCCTTTCCTTGTGGTTCCTCAGCACATTCGGCAAGAAGCCTATGCATTTCTTCGGCTTCACAGGACTGCTGATGTTCCTCGCGGGCGGCATCTGCGCCATCTGGGTGATCATAGCCAAGCTGGTGCACCAGAGCATGGGAGCGTACTACAGGTCAGTCACCGACCAGCCGCTCTTCTACCTGGCCCTTGTGGCAGTTATTCTGGGAGTGATGCTGTTCCTGGCCGGTTTCGTATGCGAGATGATCTCACGCACATCGGCAGACCGCAACAATTACAACATCCAGGAAGAAATCTGACACGGGACCGGCAACTAGAGTGCCAGTTCGTATGAATGTGTCTCGTTGCCATCGACATCGTACGTCCTGATTCCGATGGTCTTGCCGTCACAGTCAAACTGAAGCCGTTCTCCACGGCCGTTGATCAGCATAGGGAAATCATTGCCGAAAGCCCCAGGCTCATGGACAGCATATCTGTGCGTATGGGCGTTGAGCATCAAGTCGATGCCGATTTCGTTCAAGAACGGGACGAAATTCTCGGTCATCCAGTTCTTGGCATCATAGTCATCTGTCTTTTTGCTGCCGGTCATCGGGACATGGATCACGCATACCTTCACGGGCGCATCCGCGAAAGCAGGATCCTTCACGGCCTCCCTGGCCCACGCAAGCTCTTCCTCGAGATATTCGAAATACACGCTGTCACCGACATATGACTTCGCCACCATCGGCTTGGTCTCACCGGCATCGAGCACAAGGAATGCAACCGGTCCTTGGCGAAATGTATAATAGAACTGTCCGGGAGTCCTAGTCGGGAACACCTGATACGATGCTTGCCAATTATTGCCGCGTCCCTCGTGATTACCCCTTGAGAACATCACCGGCACCTTGTTTGCCATTTTTCCTACCGGAGCCACGGCATATCTCACCAGGGTGTCGATGCAGTAATTGCCGGCCGTCGTGATATCTCCGTTCAAAAGGATGAAATCTGTGCTGTCTTTGTTGACCTGGGCCATCAGGGTGGCATAATTGTCCACCTCGAGATGTATGTCGTTCACTTCGGAGAAATGGCACTCCTGCCTGCCATGGTCGAACGTACGGAAGGTATACACGCCTTTGGAATACTTCTCTATCCCCATCACAAGATCCTGCTCCTGCGAATCATCAACCATCGCGCGGCCGAAGATCTTGTATCTGTACGCCTGTCCCTTCTCAAGCCCCTTGATGGTGACACTGTGGAAACGGCCGAACACGCGGCGTCCGGCGAAAAGCTGATAAGCGCTCTTCGGATCTGCATTTCTCCAATTGACACCATTGTCCGGGGCATACTCCACCCAGCCGAGGTTCGGTGTCCTGGTCGTCCAGAGTATCGTCACCTCATTTTCGGAGACATTGGTGATCCAGGGGCCGAATTCGATATCGATGGGATCCGGCTTGGCGGATGCCAGGAATGGACTTGCGAAAAGCAGTGTCAGGAGTAATACAAGCTTCTTCATAAAGAGTTTTTATTGTTCCAACACAAAAATAAACAATAATGGTTGAATAAGAAAGCACGATTCATTATCTTTGAAAAAAGTCAAAATTAGAACAGATGAAAAATTTTCTCAAAGCAGCGTCCGTGTGCGTCATTGCGCTTCTAACAATTTCTTCCTGCGGGCAGAAATACACATTCAATCTTGATGAAAACATAGGCCTCTGCGGCGGTTTGGGCAAGGATTCGCTCCTCAAGTCGGCCGGAGTTGCGTACATCGAGGCAGGCGTGGCCGGTTTCCTGATCCCGGAGAGCAGCGACGAAGAGTTCGAAGCCAAGAAGGCCATCGCAAGCCAGTCGGAGCTGCCAATACTGACTGCAAACGGATTCTTCCCTTGGGAGATAAAGCTCGTCGGTCCGGAGGCGGACATCGAGAGAGCAGTCCGCTATTCTGAGACAGCGATCAAGAGGGCCGCGGAAATCGGGATGGAGACACTTGTGCTCGGCAGCGGCAAGTCACGTATGATTCCGGAAGGATTCGACCGCGAGGAGGCCAAGGCTCAGTTCGTCGAGCTGCTCAAGCGCATCGCGCCATGCGCAGAGAGTAACGGAATAACCATCGTACTCGAGCCGCTCAATGACAAAGAGACGAATTTCCTCAATTCAGTCCGCGAAGGGACGGCCATCTGCAAGGATGTCGGCAGTCCTAGCATCTGCGTGCTTGCTGATTTCTTCCACATGGCCCGAATGAACGAGGATGCGGACGCGATCAGGGAAGCGGGAGCGCTGCTCAAGCATTGTCACATAGCCGAGTGCGAGAAACGCACGGCCCCGGGGGTTTACGGAGATGATTTCACCCCATATTTCCAGGCGCTCAAGGACATCAGATACACCGGCAGGATTTCTGTCGAATGCGGCTGGGGCGACCGGGAGACAGAACTTCCGGCGGCAATGAAGGTCATGATAGAACAGATCAATTCAGTAAAATAACATTTAAACTACAATACAATGCAGAGTAGAAGAGATTTTCTCAGGACTTCGCTGCTGAGTGCAGGAGGACTGATCATAGGCGGGAATTCACTCGATGCAGCCATCTTCGGCAAATCGAAGAACGCGAATGACATAATCAAAGTCGGCATCATCGGATTCTCCGACAGAGCAAGAGGTTCTCTCATCCCTTGTTTCCAGGCTCACGCCAAGGAACTCGGATTCGAGATAGTCGCTGTCTCCGATATCTGGAGCCGTCGCCGTCAGGAGGCTGTCGAGTATTTCAAGAAGAATTACAACCAGGACATCAAGACATTCAGGAACAATGACGAACTCTATGATTCCAAGATGTGTGACGCAGTGATCATCGCTACAGCTGACTTCCAGCATGCCACCCATCTGACAGAGTCCGTAAAGGCGGGTCTCGATGCATATTGCGAGAAGCCTTTCGCCGAGACAATGGCTGACGGTAAGATGGCACTCAAGGCTGTCAAAAAGTCCGGCAAGATCGTCCAGATAGGCTCACAGCGCAGATCTGCGCCAAACTACCAGGCAGCAAACGAATACATCAAGTCTGGCAAGTTCGGTCCTATCACTATGGTGGAGATGAGCTGGAACGTCAACCAGCCTGGCCGTTGGCGCAGGCCGGAACTCGTAGCCCAATGCTTTGAGAAAGACACAGACTGGAAGCGTTTCCTCTGCAACCGTCCATATGAAGAGTGGGATCCTCGCAAGTATCTTGAATATCGTTTGTTCTGGCCTTATTCGTCAGGTATCCCTGGACAGTGGATGTCTCATCAGATCGATACAGTTCACTGGTTCACGGGGCTTTCACACCCTAGGAGCGTGGCTGCAAACGGCGGCATCTACTGGTGGAAGGACGGCAGGACCAACTACGATACTCTCACTGCAGTGATGGATTACGGCGACGATGAGGGCAAGCAGGGATTCCAGGTACTCTACACTTCCCGTTTCCACAATTCTTGTGGCGGCACCAAGGAAATCTATTTCTCGAACGGCGGCACACTCAATCTGGCCAACAACTCCGTCACTTCGGAGGGTGGTCTTAGAGAGGGTGATGCGAAGGCAATGGGAATGGAGCCTAATCTTCTCGATACATTCACTCTGCCTTCAGTGACTGTCGAGACGGGAGCAAACACAGGCGGCGACCCTATGACCTCTCTTCATATGCGCAACTGGATGGAGTGCGTCAGAAGCCGCAAACAGCCGAATGCTCCGGCTGAAGCTGGTTACAACCACTCAATCGCAACTATCATGTGCAACGCAGCGGTGCGTACTGGAGAAAAGGCGACATTCGACGAGAAACTTCAGGAGGTTATCTGCGGTGGCAAGATCTTCAAGTACTGATCCAAGCTTCTGCATAACAGCTAGAGGTCGGCCTTCTGGCCGGCCTCTTTTTATGTAAGGGCCGGGACTGGCAAATAATATCGGGCATCGGCAAATCGACATTATTTCGGCGATTCCTTTCCAGATCGGCTGGTTGAAGCAGCAATGCAGTTCTCAGAGTGTCGTCAGAGTGTCGTCAGAGTGTCGTCAGCGTTTCGTTGCGCATTGGCTTTGCTTAACGCGTGTGGCTTCATGAGTCTCCGCAGCGGCAGCAGCTTGCCTCTGCCGCTTTGCTGCGACTCCGCTCTGCCGCAAAGCGTATTCTGATAACCAGTGGCGGGTAACATGCTGATAGTGAGCGAATAAACCACATGAGGGGTATGCTGCAAAGGGACCCCTCATGTATTG
>JAZQNI010000048.1:0-5406 GCA_045627265.1 Candidatus Cryptobacteroides sp. | reverse complement strand
GCGAAGCACTCTGTCTCTTCGCGGAGAAGTCTTGCAGCGAGGTTGCCGTGGCCGAGACCAACCTTGCGGTCGTCAGCTACAGAACCAGGGATGCAGAATGCCTGGAGACCCTCACCGATTGCCTCGGCAGCCTCAGCAGCGCTCTTGACACCCTTCTTGATAGCGATGGCTGCACCCACTACATAAGCCCACTTCGCATTCTCGAAGCAGATCTTCTGTGTGTCTTCGCACATCTTGTAAGGATCGAGACCCTTGGCGTCGCAGATAGCCTTGGCCTCATCGATGTCCTTGATACCGTATTTGTTGAGAGCTGCATTGATCTGATCAATACGACGCTCGTAGCTTTCGAAAAGTGCCATAGTCTCTTACTCTTTACGTGGGTCAATATATTTAACTGCATCCTTGAAACGGCCGTATGTGCCCTTTGCCTTCTCGATGGCCTCAGGACCTGTGGCGCCGCCCTTGAGAGCGTCCATGAGCTTGCCGAGGTTGACGAACTCATAGCCGATGACCTCATTGTTGGCATCGAGAGCCATCTTGGTGCAATATCCTTCTGTCATCTCGAGATAACGGCTTCCCTTTGCCTTGGTTCCGTACATGGTACCAACCTGGCTGCGGAGATTCTTGCCGAGGTCCTCGAGGCTGCCGCCGATAGGAAGACCACCCTCAGAGAAAGCGGACTGTGTACGGCCATAGACGATCTGGAGGAAAAGTTCGCCCATAGCGGTGTTGATAGCGTCGCATACGAGGTCGGTGTTGAGAGCCTCGAGAAGGGTCTTGCCAGGGAGGATCTCAGATGCCATGGCAGCTGAGTGGGTCATACCTGAGCAACCGAGAGTCTCGACGAGAGCTTCCTCGATGATACCGTCCTTGACATTGAGTGTGAGCTTGCAGCAACCCTGCTGAGGAGCACACCAACCGATACCGTGTGTAAGACCGGAGATGTCCTTGATTTCTTTTGCATGCACCCACTTTCCTTCCTCAGGAATAGGAGCATTGGCGTGGTTTGCGCCTTTTGCAACGCAGCACATCTGCTGCACTTCTTTTGTGTAAATCATAATTAAATATCAGGATTTGAATTTGTATTTCATTTCAATCTACAAATTTAACAAATTTTCCGAGAAGATACCGCAGCCGTGCCGCCAAGTGAGAAAAAATCATTAAAATTGCAGAACAATAACACGACTATGGAGAGCAAGTTCATACACATCCCGTCCGTCGACGAGGCATTCATCACAGAAAGAGGCCTCAAGGCCGAGCAGCTGTTCCGCCAGGGGTACAACTGCAGCCAGTCCGTTGCGCTCGCATTCAGCGACTTGATCGAAGCGGGCGGAGGTCCGTCAAGCGGGCAGCTGGCCGCACTCGCGACCGGTTTCGGCGGAGGAATGGGAAGGATGCGCGAAGTCTGCGGCACGGTCAGCGGCATGACGCTGGTCGCAGGTCTGGCATGTCCGGCCGGTCCTGCAGGGCACCAGGAAGGCAATTCCGCCAAGCAGGCCAACTATGCTCTCGTCCAGGAGATGGCCGGCGAATTCCGCGCCATCAACGGCAGCATCATCTGCAGGGAACTCCTGGGACTTGCCGGCACCGCGCCGGACTCCCCTGCACCGTCCAGCCGCACCGAGAGTTACTACAAGAAGCGTCCATGCGCCGAATTGTGCAGGATCGCCGCCGAAATAGTCGCCAGACATCTGACAAATAAATAACACCGATATGCTCCAGATATATTGCAAGAACACCGGCACAACCAAGGAATTCCAGGAAGGCACCACGCTCCTGGAGATGCTCTCCGAATTCAAGTTCGAGATGCCCTTCCCTATCGTGTCGGCCAAGGTGAACAACGTCTCCCAAGGCCTCAAGTTCCGCGTCTACAACAACCGCGACATCGAATACCTCGACGTGCGCGAGTCCAGCGGAATGCGCGTCTACTGCCGTTCTCTGTGCTTCCTGCTCTGCAAGGCCGCCAAGGAAGCCTTCCCGGGATCCAGGATATACATGGAGCATCCTATCAGCAACGGCTATTTCTGCAACTTCAAGAAGGCCGGCAAACGGCCGCGTCCGCTGACCGAAAAGGATGTTGAGAAGATCCGCGCCAAGATGCGCGACATCGTCAACGGCAACATAGCGTTCCACCGCAGGGAGGTGCAGCTCGAGGAGGCCATCAAGCTCTTCCGCGAACGCGGTTACGAGGACAAGGTCAAGCTGCTCGAGACCAGCGGGCAGGTGTACAGCGACTATTATCTGCTCGGGGACACGCCTGACTACTACTACGGCCGTCTGGTGCCGAGCGCCGGCTATCTGCAGGTCTGGGGGCTCGAACTCTACCACGGCGGCATGCTGCTGCGTGTGCCGGACCATCATTGTCCTGACAAGCTCGCGCCGATGGTGGACCAGCCGAAGACGTTCAGCCTGTTCTCGGAGAACCTGCGCTGGAACATCATCATGGGCCTAAGCAATGTCGGCGACCTGAACCACGCATGTCTCGAAGGCAGGGGCAGCGAGCTCATCCAGGTCTCAGAGGCGCTCCAGGAGAAGAAGATCGTGCAGATCGCCGAGGAGATCGAGAGGCGTTACAGGCGCAAGGAGGATCCGGTGCGGCTGGTGCTCATCACAGGACCGAGCAGCAGCGGCAAAACGACCGTCTGCAAAAGGCTGGGCATCCAGCTCAAGGCATGCGGACTCCGGCCGATTTCATTCAGCACGGACGATTATTTCGTGAACAGGGTCGACACGCCGCTGCTCCCGAACGGGCAGTATGATTTCGACAATTTCGATACAGTGGACCATGACGCGCTGCAGAAGGACCTTCTCAGGTTGCTGGCCGGCGAGGAGGTGGAGGTGCCGGAGTACAATTTCGTGACCGGCATCAGGGAGTACAACGGCAAGAAGCTGAAGCTCACCCCGGGCGCAGTCATCCTGCTCGAGGGCATCCATGCGTTGAATCCTGCGCTCACCGACCGCGTGCCGGAGAGCAGCAAGTTCCGTCTGTTCATCTCGACTCTGACCAGCATCTCGTTGGACAACCACAACTGGATCCCGACGAGCGACAACCGTCTGTTGAGGCGCATCGTGCGTGATTACAACAAGGGTGCGTTCACGGCGCGGGAGACGATCAGCCATTGGCAGAATGTGTGTGATGCGGAGGAGAAGTGGATCTATCCTTATCAGGAGAATGCTGACGCTATGTTCAACTCGGCGTATCTGGTCGAGTTCGCGGTATTGAAGAACCATGCCGAGCCTATCCTGGCATCGGTGCCGAAGAATTGTCCGGAGTACGCGGAGGCGCACAGGCTGTTGAAATTCATACACTATTTCACGGCGGTGCCGGACAAAGAAATTCCGCCGACTTCCCTCTTGCGTGAGTTCGTCGGCGGCTCTTCCTTCAAATATTAAATTGGCACGGGTCCCGGAGGAGACAGCCGGCAGCATCTTCGGCATGTTGGTGGAAGGGTCATCAAACTAGTTTGCGGCGGAGTCTTCTTTCTGGCGGCGGAGTTGGTCCTGGTGATTGAACCAGAGGCCATAGACTTCGCTGACGTTGCCGGCGGTGACGAAGCCGTGGATGTCGTTGTCGTCCATGAATCTCATCAGGTCGGAGAATTCGTTCTGGGTGAGCAGGGACTGGACTTCGAGCATCTTTTCGCCGCTGTAGCCGCCGGTCACTTCGTATAGCGAGCAGCCGCGTACCAGCTTGTGGATGATGAAGTCGCGCACTTTCCCAGGCTCCTTGCAGATCACGCAGACGCGTTTGCGTTTGTTGAGCGAGGCCGTGAAGTAATCGACCACTATGCCGTTGATCCATGTGCCGATGAGGCCGATGACCACCATGCGGAACGGGTTGATGGCGAAGGCGGTGCAGCAGATCACCGCGCCGGCGATGGAGACTGAGGCGCCGATGTCGAAGTGCAGGTATTTGTTGACGATCTTGGCCAGTATGTCCAGGCCGCCGGTGGAGGCGTTGATGCGGAACAGGATGGCCTGGGAGGCGCTGAGGAGCAGCACAAAGCAGAGCAGGTCGAACCATGGATCGCCCATCACGCTGGTCTGGCCGGGCTCTGTGAGGAATTTCGTATAAGGATACACGCGGTCGAGGACCTCGGTCAGAGGTCCGAGGATGAGGGCGGTATAGACTGTCTTGATGCCGAATTCCTTGCCGATGAGGAAGTAAGCCATGATCAGGAGTATGGCATTGATCACGAAGATCACGAGCGAGAGCTTGACGTTAAGGCCAAGCTTGTTGCATATCTCGCTGATGACTATGGACAGACCGGAGATCGATCCGATGATGATCTTGCTCGGCACAAGGAAGTAGTACACGGCCGCAGCCGCAACTATCATTCCGAGCGTCATGATGACAAGTTCCTTCCAGAACTTACCGCTTTTCAGAATTCCGGTCATTTCAGATGTTCGATGAGGAAGTCGGCTGCAGGCTTGATGGCGGCCGCAACGTCAACTGTGTAGCAATGATCCTGGCCGTCAAGCACCTGTACCTTGCAGTCCTGCATCAGTTCGCCGTATTTAAGGGCCTGGAGATAGAGCGGGCGGGAGTCCTTGTTGCCCTGGATGACGAAGGTCGGGCCGGTGTACGGGATTGTGCGGGCATGGATGTCGAGCGCTTTGGCGTCGAGCAGGTATGCGCCACCGAGATGGCGGCCGCCCCAGAAGTCGATGTATTCAGGGACGTTGTCCCAGTCGATCGGAGTGCCGAACATGTTGTTGTCTTCGGCCAGGTCCGTGTGGATGTTGGCGGCCGGGGACATCAGGAGAAGGCACTTGATCGCAGGGGTGCCGAGGTCGCCTGCCTTGATGCCGGCGACGGCTCCGCCCTGGGAGTGGCCGGAGATGGCGATGTTGGTCTTGTCGACCCAGCTGAGGGTGTTGACGTAGTCGAAGATGGCTTGTGCGTCTTCGACTTCCTTGGAGATGGTCATATCCACGAATTCACCGTCGGCGTCGCCGTGGCCGTTGAAGTCGCATCTGATGCTGGCGATGCCGTGGGCTTCAAGTGAGTCGGCCAGGGTCGTGAGATGGGTTTCGCTTTTGTGGCCGGTGAGGCCGTGGCATATTATGACCATAGGGCAACTGGCTTTGGATTTCATCGCAGGGCGTTGGATTTCGCCGGGGAGTTTGCCGTATGGGCCTTGGATTTCGATCTGGATGCGTTCTGCGGGGAGGGTCTGGTCGCATGAGGTGATGGTCATGGTGCCGGCGATGCCGCAGATGAGTGAGACGAGGATTCCTGTGTGTTTCATAGCAATTAAAATTGTCCTGCAATTTAACGTTTTTATGCGAGAATATGAAGGCCATGAGGCATTTTCATCTTTGGCCGAGTTGAAGGCAGGACTCCTCTTGAAACGTCTCGCTCCGCTCGACCCCACCGCAAGCGGTCCCCCCTCTTACATTGCC
>JAZQNI010000047.1:0-4019 GCA_045627265.1 Candidatus Cryptobacteroides sp. | reverse complement strand
CGCTGACCGCGCTGTTGATAGCATGGAAGAAGTTATTGTACATGCTTGACTTCGCGCCGTCGGTGTAGCATGCCGTGGCGATGTATTTCTTAGGATAGAAGAGGGTTCTCTCAACTTCCTTGGCGTTGTCTCCCTTGAAGTTAGGGATCTCCACGTAACCGTCCTTGAACCATGGATATACGACATTCGCATCACGGGACGCCATGAATGAACCGTAGAAGCGCTTGTCGGTCGGACCGTAATCAGGGTCCTCATACCATTCCTTGACCATTAGCGGGTTGACTGACGCATTGCCGTTGGACTTGGCTGAATAAGGATAACAGGTGGAATTTGTCGTCTTGCTGGAATTGCGGATTCCGAGCCACTCGCCGAGACGGTTGCGGTTATATCCTGTGAGTGAGAAATGGGTGGCCCAGATAGTCTCCTTGCTGTGGTTTCCTACCCAGCGGACCTTCTCGCGGCTGACATAGGTGTCGAAGCCTTCGTCACTGTAAGCCAGACCGCTTGAATACTCGTTGGTATAAGACCAGATCGCACGCGGGTCGTCCTCAAGGTCGAAATGAGAAACGCTGGTGTTGGCGCAGTCCTCGAGATATTTGATGACCATGTCTTTTGTGACATCGGCCATCTGGGTCTTTTTGTAGAATCCGGTGTAGAACAGCCAGACGCGTCCCAGAAGTGCCTCAGCGGCATATTTTGTGGCGCGGCCGGCCTGGTTTGGCTCTCTTGAGTAACCGTATTTCGCCGGAATGAGATTGATGGCGTCCGTGAGGTCGGCCGCGATGGCGGCATAGATGTCGTCGACGGAGGCATTTGGCGTATTCTCAACCTCTGCGGAAAGCGTGAGCGGGAATGTCTCGTGCTTGTCAGCAAGTATCCAGAGGAAGAAGCCTCTCATGAAATGAGCCTGTCCAAGGTACCAGTTCTTGTTTTCGCCCGTGAAGAGATCATCGTCCATCGCGGCGATGGCCTCGAGCGCAAAGTTGCAGCGGTGAAGTCCCTTGTAATAATCCTTCCATGGGGAATTGGTCTCATCACCGGAAATCTCAAGCAGGCGGTCAGCTGCAGATGTTTCGGTTGAAGATTCCGATCCATGTCCATAGACATCGTCGCTGGCGATCATATTCCTGAACAGGACGGTACGGAAGATACTTCCGTTGTATAATGAATAGAACGTATAGTAGGCCGAGTTCACCAACTGCTCAGCGTCCTTTTCAGTCTTAGGGAAAGAGGATGTGTCCGCCTTCTGATAGTTCGTCGTGTCAAGCAGACTGTCGATCTTGTCACAGCCTACAAAGACAAAGAGGCATGCAGCTATTGTAAGTATAATCTTTTTCATAATCTTTCGGGTTTAGAATTTGATGCTGACACCAGCCATATAAACCTTTGGTGAAGGATAGTATCCGATATCGATACCGGAGGCCCAGCTGTAGCCTGCGCCGTAGCCGACCTCAGGGTCCATTCCGTCATATCCTGTGAAAGTGAAGAGGTTCTGTCCCGATACATAGACTCTGAGCGAAGAGAAAGGAAGTCTCTTTATCGCTTTCTTGAGGTCGTATCCGAGGGTTATGTTGCGGATCTTGAGATAATCTGCGTCCTGGCACCAGATGTCACTGTTGTAGCCGTTGCACTTGAAGTTGTTGTGCGATCCGTGTGAGAAGCGAGGGAAACTGTTGGTCGAGCCTTCGCCGGTCCACAGGCGGTTGACGAAGTTGTTGGTATAGCTCTCAAGTTCCTGAAGCGCGAACTGACGGTAGCTCTGCATTACCTGCATGCCGAATGCGCCCGAGCCGTTGATGCTGAAATCGAGGCCCTTCCACTGCAGGCTGAGATTGAATCCGAGAGTGAAATCAGGATGAGGGTTGCCGATCTCGACGCAGTCCAGATCGTCATACTTGCCATCGCCGTTCTGGTCGATCCAGATGACGTCACCAGGCTGGGTCTGGTCATAACCGTTCATGAATGCATATCCCTTGGCATTGTACTCGTCGATCTGGGCCTGATTCTGGAAGATGCCTTCGCTTGCGATACCCAGGAAATATCCGATAGGCATGCCAGGCTTGGCCTGGAAACCGTCCTCGTTGCGCACATTCTCAGAGAGAATCTTCGGCTCACCGTGGATGATACCGTCGGCATTGTTGATATAGAGGACGTTGTTCTTGTTGTATGAGCCATTGAGACCGACATTGTAGGAGAGGTCACCGATGTGGTCGTTCCAGGAGAAACTGAGCTCAACACCGGAGTTGCGTACGGCGCCGCCGTTGATCGAGGATGCGTTCGCACCCATGATACCCATCTGTGGAGGAGTAACCAACCAGTCCTTGGTGTTCTTCTGGTACCAGTCAAAAATGACGCCCAGACGGCTTCTGAAGAAGCGCGAATCGAAACCGATTGAAGTCTGCTCCGAAGTCTCCCAAGAGAGCTTGGAGTTGGCGATATTCGAAGGATAAGCGGCTACCGCAGGGGATGTCTGGTCATAAGTGAAATCGTAAGTACCGTCAAGTGTGATTACACCGGCGTACTGGAAATTGCTGATACGGCAGTTACCGTTCTGTCCCCAGCTTCCGCGGATCTTGAGGAAGTCAAGCCAGTTCCTGGCCGACGCCATCCAAGGCTCGGAAGAAATAACCCAACCTGCGGAGACTGACGGGAACATACCCCATCTGTTGCCCTTGGCAAAGTTGCATGAACCGTCCTCACGGACGATTGCCGTAAGCATGTATTTGTCCTTGTAGCTGTAGTTGACACGGCCGAAGAATGAGAGGAGACTGTTGTAAGGAATAGTGTTTCCTCCGCTCATGCTGGCATTCTCATCGCTTGTGAGTGCACCTTCGACAGAGCCGAGGTTAGCGGAATCCCAGGTGCCGAATTTGGTGGAAGAACGGGTTCCGTTAAGGCTCATGCCCCAGCCCGTGGCTTCGATGGAAGTACCGGCGAGCGCCTCGATGGTGTGATCCAATGCGAAAGTCTTCTTGTAATTGGCAGTCAGTTCCCATGTCCAGCTCGTGGAAATGGACGCGCTCTGGCTTACACTGTCGTAGTCCTTGTAGCTAGTGCCTGTGAGAACATATTCCGGAGTGTAGGAGCGGGAGAAATCTGTGTTGGCGTGGAAGCCGAAGGCGGTGCGGAGCTTGAACTCCCTGATCGGGCTGGCTTCGAGATAGACGTTGCCCTGAACGCGTATGCCCTTGCCTTGTCTTTCAGTAAGGTCCTGCTGCTGAAGCGTGTTGGCTTCATCGTCTTTGATCATCCAGCCGTCCCTGACCTGCATGTCGAACGTATACAGCGATCCGTCAAGGTCGTGTGCAGGGAGGAGCGGGGTCTTGATCAATGCATTGTGGACATCGTTGTTGAAAATGCCGCCGGTCTGGATTCCGCGGGAGTCCGTGATTGAGAATGTGACGTTCTCGCCCAGTTTGATGACGTCGCGGTCATTCTTTTTCAAGATGGAGAAGTCCGTGTTGGCGCGGATTGTCGTTCTGTCATAATAAGTAGGCTTCGGCATTCCGAGGGTACCTTCCTGATAGGACTTTGAGAAACTGAACGAGTATCTGATAGCGTCTCCGCCACCGGTAACGCCGAGCACGAGGTTGTTGGTAGGGGCGTTTTTGTTGACAGACTCATTGAACCAGTCGGTACCGTTCCATTTGCCCTGGTCCAGCCACTGCTTCTGCACCGGCATGAGCTCATCCAGATCATACCAGTGCTGACCTTCCTTCAGGGAGCCGAAACTTGTATAGGCCCGGTCAATCAGATCCAGATATTCATTTGCGGAGACTGGACGGACTCCATTGGTGTTCGGCTGCTGGATACCCGTGTATGTGTCAAAGGTCACTGTGGCCTTCTTTTCGCCCTGCTTTCCTTGTCTGGTGGTCACGAGGACGACACCGTTGGCCGCACGGGCACCGTAGATGGCTGCGGAGGCGGCATCCTTGAGGATGTCGATGGACTCGATGTCGGCCGGGTTAAGGTCGTCAAGATTGCCTCCGGCCACACCGTCGATGACGATGAGCGGTCCG
>JAZQNI010000046.1:0-6060 GCA_045627265.1 Candidatus Cryptobacteroides sp. | reverse complement strand
CTGGATCACAGGCGCATCCTACGGTATCGGTTTCAATATCGCGAAGGCTTTTGTTGCCGCAGGCATCAACCACATCATCTTCAATGATATCAACCAGGAAGCGCTTGAGAGAGGTCTCAAGAACTATGCTGAGGCCGGTATCACCAATGTTACAGGTTATGTGTGCGACGTGACCAAGGAGGACGATGTCAAGGCTCTCGTGGAAAAGATCCACCAGGAGGTCGGCCAGATCGACATCCTTGTCAACAACGCCGGTATCATCAAGCGCATCCCTATGCATGAGATGAAGCGCAGCGAGTTCCAGGCCGTCATCGACGTGGACCTCGTCGCTCCTTATATCGTATCGTCCGCAGTGCTTCCTGAGATGATGGAACGCCGCGAAGGAAAGATCATCAACATCTGCTCGATGATGTCCGAGCTCGGCCGCGAGACTGTAAGCGCCTACGCAGCTGCCAAGGGCGGTCTCAAGATGCTCACACGCAACATCTGCTCCGAGTACGGTGAATACAACATCCAGTGCAACGGCATCGGACCTGGCTACATCGCCACTCCGCAGACCGCTCCGCTCCGCGAAACCCAGCCGGACGGCAGCCGTCATCCGTTCGATTCGTTCATCTGCGCAAAGACTCCGGCAGGACGCTGGCTCGATCCTAGCGAACTCGGCGGACCTGCAGTTTTCCTCGCATCCCACGCATCCGATGCAGTGAACGGCCACGTGCTCTACGTGGACGGCGGTATCCTCGCCTACATCGGCAAACAGCCTAAATAGTTAAACGACAAACAAAGTAATATGGCAAAGATAAACTGCACAGTAAGACAGGCATCAAGCAACATCGATGCGAAGCATTATGACACCGGCCGCCTCCGCCAGGAATACCTTGTGGAGAACGTAATGGTGCCGGACGAGATCAACATGGTCTACTCCATGTTCGACCGCATCATCGCAGGCGGCGCAGTCCCGGTCCATGAGGACCTCAAGCTCGAAGCTCCGGAAATCCTCCGCGCCGACTATTTCACCCAGCGCCGTGAGCTTGGCATCATCAACGTCGGCGGCACCGGCATCGTCGTAGTAGGCGAAGACGAGTACACCATCGAATACAAGGAAGCGATCTATGTCGGCCGCGGCGACCGCCACGTGACCTTCAAGAGTGTTGATCCTGAGAAGCCTGCACACTTCTATTTCTGCTCAGCCACCGCTCACAAGGAGACCGGCGTCAAGCAGGTCACCAAGAAGGACGCAGTCGTGATGCACCTCGGAAGCCTCGAGGAAAGCAACGAGCGCACCATCAACCGGCTTCTCGTCAAGGAAGTCGTACCTTGCTGCCAGCTTCAGATGGGCATGACGGAACTCGCTCCAGGCAGCACCTGGAACACCATGCCGGCCCATACCCACGACCGCCGCATGGAGGTTTACTTCTATTTCGAACTTCCAGAAGATGCGGCTGTATGCCACTTCATGGGAGAGCCTCAGGAGACCCGCCACATCTGGATGCACAACGAGCAGGCCGTCATCAGCCCGCAGTGGAGCATTCACAGCGCATGCGCGACCCGCAACTACACCTTCATCTGGGGAATGTGCGGAGAGAACGACGACTACAACGACATGGACTGGTGCGCCACCACCGATCTCAAATAACAACCATAAATGAAGAAGACGCTTTTGATCACGGCCGCCATCATGATGATGGTGGCCTGTGCTCCTAAAAAGGAGGCAGAGCCCAAGGTCATGGCACGTGCCGTGCCGGAACGGGCGGACGATTTTGTGTTCGAGAACAACCTGATTGCCGGCCGCATCTATGGCAAGGCGCTCGAAGGCAACCCTACTTCGCCGGGCATCGACATCTGGGTCAAGACACCTGGTGCTCTCGTTGCGGACCAGCGCTACAAGGATGAGCTGGAGAATGGCAAATCCTACCACATCAACTGGGGTAACGGCAAGGACTGCTACAAGGTGGCTGTCAGCCTCGGCGGCGGCGCTTCAGCCCTGCTCATAGGGAACCGCATACAGTATCCTGCTACAAATTACCGCTCCTACGAAGTGCTTGAGCAGACCGATGACAAGGTCGTGTTCGTGCTCAGCTACCCGGAATGGGAAGCCGGTGGCGAGAAAATCGCCCTCGACAAGAAGATCACGGTCATAGCCGACTCGTACTTCTGCAAGGTCGAGGACACCTACACCTTCAGCGGCGAATATGGCGACGAACTCAATGTTGTGGCCGGCGTCTTCCGCCATGCGGCGCAGGAGACCATCACCGACGAATTGCAGGAAAACGGCCGCTACGCCATCTGGGAGCATGCTTCTGACCAGAGCGCCGAGCCGGAAGACGGCATGATCGGAGTCGCGGTGTTCGTGCCTGGGGCAGAATTCACCTGCCTCTCGCATGGGGATGACCACGGCATCGTCGGCAAGAAGATCAAGTCCGGCGAGACATTCGAATATTATTTCGCCAGCTGCTGGTCCAAGGGCGACATCCATTCCGCAGAGGAGTGGTTCAAGCTCGTGAAGGAAACCAAGCCATTCTGACAAAAACCGTTGCGCCATGTTGCTGTCATTGCTGGGCCTGCTGCTTGCCGGCGTCGTCACATACACGAACCCGATCCTTCATTCCGATTATTCCGATCCGGATGTCATCTGCGTTGACGACGAATTCTGGATGACGGCAAGTTCGTTCAACTGCACCCCCGGTCTGCAGATACTGCATTCGTATGACCTGGTACACTGGGAGATAGTGAACGCGGCGCTTCCGAAACTCGAATATGATGTACCTGAGCAATATCGGCTCAGGCACGACTCCTCGTTCGACGGCATGTCGCACGGCAAAGGCGTATGGGCGCCGTCCATCCGCTGGCATGACGGCCTGTTCTACATTTTCTGGGGCGATCCGGACTGGGGCATCTATCAGACGCATGCCGCCGACCCTCGCGGCGAATGGTCCGAGCCGGTCCGTGTTGTCAAGGGAAAGGGCATGATCGATCCGTGCCCGCTCTGGGATGATGACGGCAAGGCTTATCTGGTCCATGCATGGGCAGGAAGCCGGGCCGGATTCAAGAGCGCCCTGGTTGTCACCGAGATGACCCCGGATGCCACAGAGACCATCGGCTGCCCTATGATAGTGTTTGACGGCAACGCCTCGGGCAACAAGACTGTCGAAGGACCGAAATTCTACAAACGTGACGGCTGGTACTACATCTTCGCACCGGCAGGAGGAGTCAAGGAAGGGTGGCAGCTTGCGCTCAGGAGCCGCGATATCTATGGGCCGTACGAATACCGCAAGGTGCTGCACCAGGGCACGACAGACATACATGGACCGCATCAGGGAGCCTGGGTCGAAGACAGCATCGGGCAGAGCTGGTTCGTCCATTTCGAGGACCGATATGCCTGGGGACGCGTCGTGCATCTGGAGCCGATGACGTGGGACGACAGTGGATGGTGCGTGATCGGTGAGGATCCAGACGGCGACGGTATCGGGCAGCCGGTCAGCGGATGCCATATGCCGGCTTCTTCGCATATAGAGGCATTCACCGGCGTGGATGCCATGGCTTCCGGTCTTGATTTCAGTGCCAACCGCATCCCGCTCAATTGGCAGTGGCACGCCAACCCGCAGCCTGGATGGGCGATGCTCAGCGCCGGCGAGAAGTATCTGAGGCTCAACTGTATCCTGAAATCTGACGAATGGTGCAACCTTTGGGATACACCGAACCTTCTGCTGGAGAAGATCACGGGTCCGGAAATGACCTTCGATGCTAAACTGACCTTCAGACCGGGCAACAAGGGCGAACGTGCCGGCCTCGTCATAATGGGACAGGACTACTGCACGCTCGAATGCAATTACGACGGAAGCGTGGTCAGCCTTTGCAAAAGGACCTGCATGGGCGCTTCGGAAGCGGGAAGCGAGAGGATCGACTTCGCCGTCAATATCGGTGCGAGGGACAGGTTGAAGGCCAATTCCGAGAGGCTGGAGAAAAAGGTGCGGGATCTCATCAATTCTTCTCGCAAGACCAACAAGCAGGCGGTAAGGAACGAGATACGGGAGGATCAGGAAGGGGGAGACCTGTTCTATGATGTCTGGGTGAGGGTGAAGATGACACCGGCTAAGACGGAGACTACCCGCTATGGCATGAAATGCACCCTGCAGTACAGTACGGACGGTCAGACCTATCATAGGTTCGGGGCCGATTTCTATGCCCGTGAAGGACGCTGGATAGGCGCCAAGATAGGTTTCTTCGCCATTGCAGACACAGAGTACAACGACGGAGGCTATCTCGAGGTCCGCTGACCCGTTTTGATCCCGGGTTGTTTCTTCATTATTTAAGCCCCCTGGTAAGTTCGCCGTTTTCGAATTTCACCTTGAACTGGATGCGGCCGTCGTCATCGTGGATCCAGGTGGTGAATGCGCTTTCCCCTTCTTTGACCGAGATTACGCGCGTGCCGTGCACAAGGTGGTTGTAGACCGTGTCGTCGCCACTGAATTGCCCGTAAACGAGTGCAATCCCGTTGTATGGGATGATGAAGTTGCTGTCGTGGTCATGGCCGCAGAATACTCCTATGACATTTCCTGTCTCGAGCATGGCTGCGTACATTCCTGAGTTAACTCTCGGATGTCCGCCGTATTCTCCCCTGATGCCGGCCACGCTGTTGTGTTTGGCGGCTTCCGCGCTTTCCCAGGCTTCGAGGAACTCGGGGAATGGTATATGGAAGAATGCGAAGGATGGTACATGCATCCCTCCGTTCGCTTCAGTGGCGGTTTCGCACTGCTTCCTCATCCATGCGATCTGGTCGAAAGTGAACCATGCGTATCCTCCGACTTTGTCTTTCATCGTGGAGTAGTCGTGAGAGTCGAGGAAATACAGGTCAAGGGGGTCGGAGCCGGGATTCACTGTGGAGGCGACAGGGAGGCGTATGTCGGCAAGCTCGCCGTTTTCGTCGAGTTTGTTGACATTGTACTTTGCGGATACTATCATCTGTGACATTTCCTGTCTGCTGAGGTCCTGTTCGGCGTCGTGGTTGCCGTATACTATGCAGAACGGCACTTTGTATGAATCCAGCTTGTCCAGAATGCTCTGCAGCATGGCTTTTGCCGGTTTGCCGAAGAGGACGTCTCCTGTGATGGCGATGAAGTCTGGGTGTTCCTCGTTCACTATGTAGTCCATTCTTGCGAATGTTTTTGCGCATTCTTCTGGTCTGGTGGATTTGAAATGGAGGTCGGTGAGTTGAATGATCTTTATCTCACCATCCTTGTTGAATCTGACCATGTCGTCTTTAGGCTTCGCGGTGAGGGTTGCCGTCGCGAGGAGTGTCATGGCGAGTATTACAATCTTTTTCATCATTCTTCATTTGTTTTCTCAAAGATACTTATTGCTCTCATTTTTTCAAAACCGCACGGTTCTTCCTTTCCCCGTCCGGCTGTTTCCGTTCCGCAGCAGCTTTGCCGGAGACAGACTTTTGTCTCCACTTACAGCCGTATTTTTTAGGGAATAAAATTTCGAGAGGTTGTTCGGCGGTTAGGGAAGAAAGTTGTATCTTAGTGCCGATATGCATCCGAAGTATATTATAGCCGGAGATCCCAAGACGGGGAAGGGGTATCTCAGAATGGGCATGGTCATCAACCACCGGGACCTCGTAGGCGGCTATGAGAAGGTCTGGGGAGGCGGATGGTGGGCTCGCAACGATGAGTTGAAGTGTATCACGCTTTATGGCTCGTCATATGATTTCGGTCCGGCAGATTTCAAACACCTGAGGCTTCTCGACAGAGAACTCAGGGACTACACCTTGGTGTATACTCCGGTCGCGGGCCTTCCCGGGAATGTCCTTGACCTCTCGGATGTGGAATGGATATAGACAATGGATAAACTTCTGAACGTTCTTATGGTCGGCTTGGGAGGAGGTTTCACGACATTCTCCACATTTTCGATGCAGAACGTGAGGATGCTCCAGAATGGCAAGTTCGCTATGGCAGCCATATATGTCATATCCACTGTTGCAATATGCATAATCATGACCTGGCTTGGGTACAGACTCGGACAATCAAGATAACACAATGAACTTTTCAGGAATCATAC
>JAZQNI010000045.1:0-29468 GCA_045627265.1 Candidatus Cryptobacteroides sp. | reverse complement strand
CTTCTCTGGCTTCTGGCAGTCCCTGTGCTGCTTGTCGCGCACTACCTGTACCTCGAACTTACGGGGCGCCGGCCGCATCTGCGGGTGTCCACGGTTGCTCCTTGGAAAATTACGGGAACGAGCTGGCTGGCGGTGGCCCGTCACCTTCCTTTCGTGTTCAGGATTGCCGCTTTGTCCTTGATCGTGGTCTGCCTCGCCCGTCCGAGATCTTCTTCCCAGATGGAGAAGGTCGATTCAGAAGGCATCGACATAGTCCTGGCCATGGACGTTTCTACCAGTATGCTGGCCAGGGATTTCACTCCTGACCGCATCAGCGCGGCCAAGGACATCGCCATCGAATTCATCGCGGATCGTCCTTCCGACCGCATCGGCATAGTCGTATTCGCCGGAGAAAGCTACACACAGTGCCCTCTTACCACTGACCGTGCGACTCTGATCAACTTGATGAAAGAGGTTCAGACCGATCTGATCGAGGATGGCACGGCCATAGGCAACGGATTGGCCACAGCCGTGGCCAGAATGATGGATTCGGATGCCAAGAGCCGCGTCGTCATCCTCCTCACTGATGGCGTCAACAACAGGGGTGAGATCGCCCCGGAGACTGCGGCTGAAATCGCAAAGACTTATGGCATAAGGGTCTATACGGTGGGCGTAGGAGCCAACGGCACCGCTCCTTACCCAGTGCTGACACCTTGGGGGACCGAACTCCAGGACGTCAAGGTCGAGATTGATGAGAACCTGCTTCAGAATATAGCAGATGTAACGGGCGGACGGTATTTCCGTGCCACGGACAATACCAAGCTGTCTGAGATTTATAGTGAGATCAACAAGATGGAAAAGGTGCGCACCACCATCGACAGTTTCCCTGTCTACAAGGAGCTTTTCGGCAAATATGCCGTGGCGGCGCTCATCCTTCTCCTGCTTGAGTTGTTGACGAGATTAGTTTTGAGAAGGCTGCCATGATAATATTTGCTCGTAGTTTCTTTTTGTGGCTTCTGCTGCTCGTGCCGGTGATTCCGGTCGCGTACGGCATGGCCAGGATGGTGCGCAGGCGCAGGGTGCAGGCCTTCGGCGATGAAGGACTGGTGGCCGGTCTGATGCCTTCCTGGTCTTCCGCCAAAGGGTGGGTCAGCATAATCTTGTGGACGCTGGCGTTCGCCTTGTTCGTGATCGGGCTTGCGAGACCTCAGGTCGGAGCCAAGCTCAGCGAACGCGAATCCAGGGGCGCAGAGATCATGATCTGTCTCGACGTGTCGAATTCCATGCTTGCGCAGGATTATTCTCCGGACAGGCTTGAACGCGCCAAACTGGCGATTTCGAGGATAGTCGACCGCCTGCAGGAGGACAGGATCGGTCTCATCGTTTTCGCCGGCACTTCGTTCGTGCAGCTTCCTATCACAACGGACTACGTGTCCGCAAAGATGTTCCTCAATTCGATCGACACCCAGTCCGTGCCCGTGCAGGGTACGGCGATAGGCGATGCCATACTTACTGCAGCCAAGGGCTTCAGCGCCCAGAGCGAGAAGAGCCGTGCGGTCATTGTCATCACGGATGGCGAGAATCATGAGGATGACCCTGTGGAAGCGGCCCGCCAGGCTGCTGAGATGGGTGCCAAGGTCTATACCATCGGCGTCGGGTCCGTCCAGGGACAGCCGATTCAGAAGGACGGCGAACTCATGAAGGACAAGGAGGGCGACATTGTGGTCACCAGGCTCGACGAGGCTGTGCTCAAGAGTGTGGCCGAGGCCGGAGGGGGCGCGTATATCCATGCCGGCAACGAGGAATTCGGACTCAACCCGATAATCGATGACATCAAGAACATGGAGGCGGAACGCTTCAATTCGGTTGTTTTTGAAGAGTATGACGAGCAATACATGTATTTCTTTGCGGGGGCGTTCGTGCTCTTCGTGCTTGAAATGCTGATCGGCACCAGGCGTGCAAAAAGGAGATTGTTCGAATGAAGAAGTTTTTGTTTGCATTGATGCTCGCGCTCGTGCCTGTGCTCGCCGATGCCCAGGTGGACAGACATGACGTGAGGGCCGGCAACCGCAAATTCCGCAAACAGGATTACAAGGAGGCGGAGATCGACTACAGGAAGGCCGTGGTCAAGGATTCGCTGTCCGTCGCAGGACAGTACAACCTTGCTTCCACTCTGTATCGTGAGGAAGATGTGCAAGGGGCCATGAAGGCTCTGGATGCGGTCAAGGAGGTGGCTCCGATGACTCCGCATGCGGCGGATTATTATTACAATCTGGGGGATGCTGCATTGCAGGCCAAGGACTACAAGTCTGCCGTGATGGCTTTCGGCCAATCCCTGCTCCTCCGTCCGGACGATCTGGATGCCAAGGAGAACTACATCTACGCCAAGAAGATGATGCAGAACCAGGACCAGGGCGGTGGCGGCCAGGATCAGGATCAGAATCAGGACCAGAACAACGACCAGAATCAGGATCAGGACCAGAACAATCAGAACGGCGATCAGGACCAGAATGACCAGAGCCAGGACAACCAGGATCAGAATAACGACCAGAATCAGGATCAGGGTGATCAGGACAACCGGTCCCAGCCTCAGCCCCAGGAATCCAAGATATCTCCTCAGCAGGCCCAGCAGATGATCCAGGCCATCCAATCAAAGGAGAAGGAGACCCAGGACAAGGTCAACAAGAAGAAGGCAGACCTTCTTCAATCTAAACAGAGAGAAAAGAATTGGTGATTCACGATATGAAGAAACTTTTCACGGCATTGCTGCTTTCGTTGCTTTTCATCAGCGCTGCCGCACAGAATGAAATAAGGGTCGAGGTGCCGAACATAGTCGCGGTGGATGAGCAGTTCACTGTCGCCTTCATCATCGAAGGCGAAGAGAGCCCTTCGGATTTCAAGTGGAATCCGGGAGATGAATTCAAGCTCGTGTGGGGGCCGCAGCGGGGCACATCGACCAGCATCAGCATAGTCAACGGCAAGAGGACCAAGTCCGCCCAGACGACTTACACTTATATCCTGCTGCCGAAATCGGCCGGTGTGTTCGGCATTCCGCCGGCATCTGCCACAGTCAAGGGCAAGGATATCACGTCGCAGATGACAAAGATCGAGGTGGTCAAGGGAGGCAGCGGATCATCGTCCAGTTCCGGCGGCCAGTCTTCCGGTGCGGGTCAGCAGTCTCAGCAGCAGCCGTCATCGACCGGCGACATCCCTTCTTCGGACCTGTTCCTCAGACTCACCACCAGCCGCTCGTCGGTAGTGGTCGGAGAGCCCCTCACCGTCACGCTCAAGCTCTACCAGCGGGTCAACATCGCCGGCTTCGAAGACGCCAAGTTCCCGACTTTCAACGGGTTCTGGAGCCAGGAGGTTGCGGCTCCGACGAATATAGAGTTTCATCGTGAAAACATCGATGACAGCATATTCAACGCGGCGGTGCTCCGCAGCTGGGTGCTCATTCCACAGCAGGCCGGAGACATATTCATCGATCCGGCCGAGCTTGTATGCCTTGTCAATGTAAGGACGCAGTCCTCCTCACGCAGCATATTCGACAGCTTCTTTGACGACGAATTCCGCACCATACGCAAGCGTGTGCTGTCCGACCGCCTCAAGATCAAGGTGAGCCGTCTACCGGAAGGGGCTCCTGCTTCGTTCTCCGGTGGCGTCGGCACCTTCTCGATGAATGCCAGGTTGAGCAAGGACTCCTTGAAGACGCATGATGCCTCTTCTCTGGTCATCACGGTTTCCGGCAAGGGAAATGTCTCGCTTCTGGAAGCCCCGAAGGTCAGCTTCCCGCCAGATTTCGATGTGTATGACGTCAAGGTGACAGAGAATACGGACAAGTCCACAGGCAAGACCAGCGGCTCCAAGACATTCGAGTATCCGTTCATCCCGAGGAGTCACGGAGACTTTGCCGTCGAAGGCGTTGAATACAGCTATTATGATGTCAACCAGCACAAATATGTCACTTTGACCACTCCTTCTATGACCATCAAGGTCGAGCGTGGACCTGAATCAGGGCAGCCTGTGTCCATCGAGGGCCAGCCGTTGACGAGCGGAGTCGCACATAAGGACGTCAAGAGCCTTGGCAGCGACATCCGGTATATCTCGACGAAGAAGCCGTCCTGGTCCAAGGTGGGCGGCATGTTCTGCTTCTCTCCTCTATTCTGGGTTCTTCTGGCACTTCTGCTTCTTGCTGCCGCGGCGGTATATTACGTGATCCGCACAGTGACGGCAAGGCGCTCCGACATCGTGCTCACGAAGAACAAGGCTGCCACAAAGATGGCCAGGAGACGGCTCGCCGCCGCCGGGAGCCATCTCGAACATAATCTGTATTCCGCTTTCTACGAGGAGCTGCACAAGGCTTTGCTCGGCTATGTCTCCGATAAACTGAACATTGATATGTCCGACATGTCCCGGGACAACATCGGCGCATCTCTTGCCTCCGCCGGAGTGCCTGATTCCTATGTTTCCGAATTCTCCGGATTGCTCGAGGCTTGTGAATTTGCGCGGTACTCGCCGGATGCCGGCCATGATGCAATGGATGCTCATTACCGGACGGCTCTTGACGTGATCGCTTCAATAGATGGAATTATGAAGAAGAAATCTGTGCCGCGTCATGGCGCGGCCATAATGCTTGCCCTCGTCCTGCTTCCGTTCTCCGGAAGGGCTGCGGACTCGGTGGCTGACTCTCTCTGGCTTGAAGGAGTCCGTGCCTATGATGCGCAGGAGTGGACACGGGCTGCTGACGCCTGGCTGATGATCCGGGATTCCGGGCTCGAGTCTCCGCAGCTGTATTGCAACATAGGCGATGCATATTTCAAGCAGAAGGACATAGCGCGCGCAATCCTATATTATGAGAGGGCCTTGAAACTGGATCCTTCATTCGCGGATGCGGCTTTCAACCTGGGATATGCCGGTGAATTCGTGCAAGACAAGATCGAGAAAGTTCCTGAGTTTTTCCTCAAGACATGGATCCGGGAGGTCGGCCACAGTCTTTCTTCAGATACATGGACCGTGCTTTTTTTCCTGCTGCTCGCATCTGGATTGGCGATGTTGCTGGTATTTCTGCTTTCCGCGGCTTCGAAGACCAGGAAAGTGGGGTTCTATTCGGCTCTGTCCCTTGTTGTCCTTGCTCTTCTGTGCCTCAGCCTGGCTGGAGTCCAGCGCTCTGAATACGGTCGGGATGATGAGGCCGTGGTCATGGCTGCTGTCTCATCGGTGAAGAGCTCCCCGGGAGATGCATCGACCAAGGATCTTTTCATTCTCCATGAGGGGACGAAAGTCAAGGTCCTGGACAAAGTGGGGGATTGGAGCAACATCGAGTTGTCGGATGGACGTCAGGGATGGATCCATGCTTCTGATCTGGAACTTATATGATTCGCCCCAGATGGCGTTTTAGTGAGCTTTTTTTGTGAAAGTTATTGCATAAGAAAAAAAATCCACATATCTTTGTGCGTTGTGTGTTGTGCCATTACTGTCTTTTGACGTAAAGGCACGGTTGCACGGCATCAAGCGAAATGTTATTTACAAAGTGAAACAAATTAATTTTATTGTTTAATTTTTAAATCAATTTCTTTTATGAAAAAAATTTTTAGAATGGCTGCAGTGTTCGCTCTCGCTTGCGCAACACTCTTGTACACAGGCTGTACAAAGGACTATTCTGAAGATCTTAGCAAGCTCGAGTCTAGAGTTGACGCTATCGAAGGAACTGCTATCAAGACCCTCAAGGAGCAGGTAGCAGCCCTCGAATCAGCGAAGACCGAACTCGAAAATGCGAAGAAGGCCGCCAATGACGCTATCGCTGAGCTTCAGGGCAAGGTTTCTTCTCTCGAGAACGCTAAGACTTCTCTCGAGTCAGCTGTGAAGAATCTTCAGACCGAGATTGCCAAGAAGGCAGACAAGTCTGAAGTCGAGGCGCTTGAGGACAAACTTACCAGTCTCCAGAATGAGGTTAACGCTCTTAAGGAGGCTAAGGCCACGATCGAGAACCGTATCTCTTCTCTCGAGACCAAGGTCGGTGGTCTTGACGACGCTATCAAGAAGATCAACGAAGACCTCGCCAAGAAGGCTGACAAGTCTTATGTTGACGATGAACTCGCCAAGAAAGCTGACAAGGATTGGGTTGAGTCAACCCTCGAGACCTATGCCACCATCAAGTATGTTGATGACAAGATCGCTAGTGTCAATGGTGAAATCAAGACCATCAAGAATGATATCAACTCTCTCAAGGGCCGTATGGCTACCGCTGAGGAGTGGATCATGTACTGGCAGGGTATCATCCCTACTCTTCAGACTAATCTGAAGAACGCTCAGGATGCCATCAAGGCTCTCCAGTCAGACATGGATACTGCCAAGACAAATATCACCAACCTCCAGACCGGTCTCGGTGCTTGCCGTTCAGATCTCAATGACGCAATGTCAGACATCCAGGAAATCCAGGAGGCTCTCGAGCTGATCTACACCAAGAAGGAAGTTGACGAGATTGTCAAGAATATCAATGAAGAACTTGCCAAGAAGGTCGACAACGAGACATTCGTAGCTGAGCTCGCAAAGAAACTCGATATCGAGTCTTACAAGGCTGATACCGCTGCTCTCAACAAGACCATCGCAAAGATTGAAAACAGCATCCAGCAGATCATCACAGATTACAAGGCTGCTGACGAAGCCCTCCAGGGCCAGATCGATGACCTCAAGAAAGACGTTGATGATCTTAAGACCACCAAGCTCGACAAGACCACTTTCGAGGAGTATGTAGAGAATATGGAGGAAGTTATCGAAGGCATCGAGGCTAACATCGAGAAGCTTCTCAACCGTGTCCAGAGCCTTGTTTACGTTCCGAAGTACGCTTCACACAACATTCCTCTCAACTACGCTGTCTTCTACAGCGAGAATGAGAAGGCTGAAATGCTTCAGCCTACAGAGGTTGCTGGTGAGTTTATCTATCCAGAGGAATCCATTCCTGCAACTTCGCATGTCAAGTACCGCGTTTACGGTGTTGACGCTTCTACCATCGTCACCAACCTCGTTGCTGCAGTCAACAAGGAGATTGCAGATGGTGCTGATTCAAGCGCAATCCTTTCATTCGATGTCGTACGCGTTGCTTCCAAGCTCAACCTCGACGATGTAGCTGTCTGGGTTGTCGGTGCAGAAGTTGACGACATGAATCCTGATATCATCGACCTCACTGTCAAGACCGTCGGTCTCGGTGATGATTTCTTCTTCAGCCGCTCCGTAAGGTCACAGAAGGCTGAAGAGTTCACATACAGCATGTCTCTCGTTCTTACAGACGAGGAGGCTAGCCGTCTCATCACTGCTGAATACTGGCCAATCGTACCTGGCGACTGCACAGAGATCGAGGTTGACATCTTCGACAATGATGGTGCTAACAAGAAGTCTATCGCCGGCACACTTGCTGAGACTATCGAACTCCCTTACAACTATGCTGAAGACACTCTTCTCCTCAAGGATCATGTAGTTCTCTTCGACATCGACGGTGAGTCTTACACTTACGAGGAGCTTGTAGCAGCTGGCTATGATGTTCCTGCTATCACCGGAAAGATCGTTGAAAATCCAGATTTCACAGATGCAATCGACGAAACCAAGATCAAGGCTGACCCTTACTTCGTAGTTGATCCTAAGGAGGGCGAGGCTTCTATCGAGTCTTACGCATCTCTCGCAGAGAACTGCTTCGGTGCTGTCGGCGCTGTTGATTCAGTTGCTTTTGTTTACACCTTCGGTTACTTCACACTCCCTACATCTTCTAAGATCGTCATCACTCCTGTAAAGGTTGCTGTTGAGGCTGACCTCTGGGAGTCTGAGACCCTCGAGCCGTTCACATGGAACTACAAGAAGGACGCTGCTTCCGATCTTGATAGCGAAGATGATGTTCTCAACGAGCGTGATACTGTATTCGTAAGCTTCGACGAGGCTGCAATCGCAGCTGCATTCGCTGAGGCTGGCATCGAGTTCGCTGACTTCGACCACAAGGTTCCTGCTAACTTCAAGGTTTACGTTGCTGACGCTGACGCTGACCCTGAGCAGCTCACCGCTACCCTTGATATCCCTGGTACACTTCCTTCAGGTTTCGAAGAGGTTGAGGGTGTCAACATCGAGCCGTTCTTCGTTGATGGTGTTCTTTCAGCAAACGTTACCGGTTTCGAATTCGGCAAGGTTTACTACTATGAGGCTATTTACGAGCTCCCAGGCTTTGCAGCTGACAAGGAGTGCGCAGTAGAGGTTACCGTTACCGGTAAGTTCACAACTGCTGACCGTGATCGCGAACCTATCGTCATCACTCTCCCTGATTCACTCAAGAACTTCGAGGCTAACTTCAACTGGATCGTTAAGGATATCCTTGAGAACGCTGAGGTTGTCAAGACATTCCCTGAGCACTCTCTTACCAATGAAGATGTCATCGATGCATTCTCTAAGGAATTCGAGCAGATTGACAGTGTTACCATCGTCGTCGAAGGCGAGCCTGTAACAGAGGCTGTTTCTGTAATGAGAATCGAGACCAAGCCTGAGGCTGAGAACATCCTTGAGTTCTACACCAACTACTATGCAAACAACAGCATCGTCGCTGGTAAGGAATTCAACCCTGATGCAGACTTCGTATCTTACGTAACTCTCTGGTATGGTCAGGAAGTTATTATCTACAAGTCTATCAAGGTCAATGTTGATGGTATCTATGATTACGAGAGAATCAACGAGTACGTATACTACACAGATCCTACCGTATGCTACACAACTCTCCAGCCATGGTGGCAGCCAGACGGAACAACCGTTGACTACACTCTCCCTGTAAGCAGCTATGATGCACACGAGGTTCTCCTCGACCAGCACTTCAGAATCGTTGAATGCGCTACTGGTGAGGTTTGCACCAACCTTGATGGTACAATCAAGGATGAGTACAACTTCCTCCAGAGAGTATTCAAGCTCGAAGAAGATGGTGAGCAGGTAGACGAAATCGCTGATCCACGTAATGTTGAGGAAATCACCGTTCCTGCCGCTACTGGCGTCAAGATCGCTGACGATGTCCTCGAGTACTACAGCGAGTCTCCTGAGGAGGATGTTATCGGTAACCTCTCAGTTGTAAACGAGAATGGTTCTTCAGTTGTCCTCACAACCAAGTTCAACAGAGCTCCTGCAGTAGGTGAAGACTACAGCAACTATGTTGTCAAGGTCTTCGATCCTCTCAAGGCCATCGAATGCCCTGAAGAGACCCAGAAGATCAACGTTAACAACTCTATCATCACAAGCACTTCTATCTATCAGTTCATCAGCCTTAAGGATAAGCGCGGTTGGGAGACCATCGATGCTGAAAACAATGGCTGGGTTCTCGGTGACGACGAGAATGGCTTCGCTGCTGGTATTGCTGCTAACGAGGTATACAGCATGATCTTCACAAACGATATCGAGTATGTTACTGAGGTTTCTCCTGAGACCCAGTCACGTATCAAGTTCGACAAGGAGACCGGTATTCTTACCTATGACAACACTC
Source organism: Candidatus Cryptobacteroides sp. (assembly GCA_045627265.1). Lineage (GTDB taxonomy): Bacteria > Bacteroidota > Bacteroidia > Bacteroidales > UBA932 > Cryptobacteroides. Next base: position 19,990 of record JAZQNI010000045.1, on the reverse strand, counting down.
TCCAGACCCAGCTTGCTACCCCTATCGACATCAAGCTCTCTATCAATGTAGAGTATCCTTGGGGCACCCGCACAGCTACTGTCACTGTTGAGTTCTACAACAAGCCAGTTGGTGAGTAATCTACTCCCTCTAGTATAATTGAGGCCACCCAATTTGGGTGGCCTCTTTTTTATACTATATTGTCCCATAATTTGCCCGTTTGAAGTTTTTTTACTAATATTGTGCGATTATCCGATATAGTGTATTTTTTAATTCATTTATAATCATGAAAAAATTCTTTTTGACAATCGCAATTGCCTTTATCGGCGTTTCTGCTTTCGCTCAGGATCCAGAAGGCTTCTTCCCTGGCTGGAACTTCGGCATCAAGGGTGGTGCTGCTCTTACAGCAGGTGAGACCAATTTCCAGGATCTCCTTTCTCCTAGAGCCGCTATCAATGCTGGTTATCAGTTTACTCCAGTGTTCGGTCTCCGTGGTGAGTTCGCTGCTTGGGAAGGAAAGGGTGCTCTCCCTCTTACTTCAGACCTCTACAAGTACAACATGGGTCAGTTCGATCTCGACGCATTGTTCGATCTCTGCAACCTCTTCGGAAAGTACAAATACAACAGGACAATCAATCCTTACCTCTTCGCAGGTCTTGGATTCAATACCCGCTTCAACAATGACGAGGCTCAGGCTGTTGCCGCTCATTTCCCAGCTGACAACTATCTTTGGGATGAGGCTGTTCTTTCTTTCACTGGAAGAGTAGGTCTCGGCACTGACATCAGACTCAGCAACGCTGTAGCTATCACCCTCGAACTTGCTGACAACATCCTTTCTGACCACTTCAACTCAAAGGTCGGTGATTCTGAGATGTTCGGCAACACCGTCGATTTCGACTACCAGCTTACCGCTCTCGCAGGTCTCAAGTTCTCCTTCGGCGCAGCCAACAAGAGAGCAGCTGCTCTTGCAGCAGCAGAGGCAGCAGCAGCAGAGGCAGCAGCCAAGGCTGCAGCTGAAGCAGCAGCAGCTAAGGCAGCAGCCGAGAAAGCAGCCGCTGAGAAGGCAGCCGCTGAGAGAGCAGCCGCAGAGAAGGCAGCCGCTGAGAGAGCAGCCGCTGAGAAGGCAGCCGCTGAGGCAGCCAGAGCAGCAGCTCGCGCAACTGTCGAGAATATCTACTTCACCATCAACAAGTCTGTCATCAACCCATCTGAGGTTGCCAAGATCGACCACATCATCGCTGTCATGAACCAGTATCCAGAGGCTGTTGTTTCTATCACCGGCTATGCTGACAAGTTCACCGGTACAGCTAAGCGTAACCTCGTTCTTTCTGAGGAGCGTGCTGCAGTCGTTTGCCAGGCTCTCGTTGACGCCGGTATCGCTGCTGACCGCATCAGCACCAACTACTATGGTGATACCAAGCAGGTTTCTGAGGTCCCTGAGGAGAACCGTGTATCTATCTGCGTTACCCGCTAATACTCCACGATAACATATCAAGAAGGCTGGCTTCGGTCGGGGCCAACCTTCTTCTTTTGTCTCGTTGTTGAACGAAAAAAGGCGGCCTTTCAGGGCCGCCTTCTTTATTCCGGTATATTTGGTCGTTATGACTGTTTGATCGCTGACTGTGCCGCTGCAAGACGTGCGATTGGCACGCGGAACGGTGAGCAGGATACGTAGTCAAGACCGATCTTGTTGAAGAATGCGATTGAGTCTGGATCTCCTCCGTGCTCTCCGCAGATTCCGCACTTGAGGTCAGCCCTCTTTGAACGACCGGCCTGGATGCCGTGCTCGACGAGTTTGCCGACACCCTTTGTGTCGATGGTCTGGAATGGATCGGCATCGAGGATCTTGTTGCCAAGATAGTCGCCCATGAATGTGCCGACATCGTCGCGTGAGAATCCGAATGTCATCTGGGTAAGGTCGTTCGTACCGAATGAGAAGAACTCTGCGGTACGTGCCATACGGTCAGCTGTAAGGGCAGCTCTCGGGATCTCGATCATGGTTCCGAAATGGTAGTTGATGGTGAGTGAGTACTTGCCTTCAACCTCGGCCTTGATGCGGTCGCAGATGGCCTTCTGGAAGCTGAGCTCACGGGCTGAGATCGTTACAGGGATCATGATTTCAGGCATAGGGTTGTGGCCCTCCTGCATCAACTCGGCTGTAGCGGTGAAGATGGCCCTGTACTGAGTCTCGGCGATGAGCGGATATGTCACGTGGAGACGTACTCCGCGATGGCCCATCATAGGGTTGACCTCGTGGAGGTTCTCGCCTCTTCTTTCGATCTCGCTGACGGAGATGCCGAGCTCGTTTGCAAGCTCCTGCTCCTTGTCTGCGCTCTTCGGCACGAATTCGTGGAGAGGTGGGTCGAGAAGACGGAATACGACAGGCTTGTTGTCCATGATCTTGAGCGTGCTCTTGACAGCAGCCTTGATGAACGGCTCGAGCTCGTCGAGAGCGGCTTTGCGCTCTTCGTCGGTGTCGCAGAGGATCATCTTGCGGAGCTTGGCAAGAGGTGTCTCGGAGTTGCGTCCATAGAACATGTGCTCGATACGGAACAGGCCGATGCCCTCAGCACCGAACTGGAGAGCTCTCTGAGCATCTTCCGGTGTATCTGCGTTGGTGCGGATGCCGAGTCTGCGGTACTTGTCGACGATTGACATGAACTTGATGAAGAGAGGGTTCTCTGATGCATCCATCGTGTCGATCTTCTCACCGTAAACGTATCCCTTGGATCCGTTGAGACTGAGCCATTCGCCTTCCTTGTATGTCTTGCCGCCGAAGGAAACTGTCTTGGCAGCGAAGTTGATCTTCATTGATTCGCATCCTACGATGCAGCACTTGCCCCATCCACGGGCCACGAGAGCGGCGTGTGAGGTCATACCTCCACGGGTGGTGAGGATACCGGCGGCGGCCCTCATGCCCTCGATGTCTTCAGGAGAGGTCTCCTCACGGATGAGGATGGTCTTCTTGCCTGCCGCATTGGCAGCCATTGCGGCCTCAGATGTAAATACGATGGTACCTACCGCTCCACCTGGAGATGCAGGGAGACCCTTCGCGATAACTTCTGACTTCTTCTCGGAAGCAGGGTCGAGGATAGGGTGGAGTATTTCGTCGAGCTGGGTCGGAGATACTCTCATCACTGAGGTCTTTTCGTCTATCATGCCTTCCTCGAGCATATCCATTGCCATCTGGAGGGCGGCGAGTCCTGTACGCTTGCCGATACGGCACTGGAGCATGAAGAGGTGTCCGTCCTGGATGGTGAATTCGATATCCTGCATGTCATGGAAGTGGTTCTCGAGGAGTGTGCGGATTCCGTCAAGCTCCTTGTAAACCTCAGGCATTGCGCACTCGAGGGACTCGAGATGCTTGTTGTGCTCTGTCTTGGTGGCTTCGTTGAGAGGGTTAGGTGTGCGGATACCGGCAACGACATCCTCGCCCTGGGCGTTGATGAGCCACTCTCCGTAGAACTTGTTGTCACCTGTAGCAGGGTTGCGGGAGAAAGCGACACCGGTAGCTGAGGTCTCGCCCATGTTGCCGAATACCATTGACTGCACGTTTACGGCTGTACCCCAGTCATCAGGAATCTTCTCGATCCTTCTGTATGCGATGGCGCGCTTTCCGTTCCAAGACTTGAAAACGCCGCCGATGGAGCCCCAGAGCTGAGCTTCAGCAGTGTCAGGGAACTCGACTCCGAGGACCTCGACAACCTTTGCCTTGAACTGCTCGCAGAGGACCTTGAGCTCTTCTGCTGTAATCTCTGTATCTGATCTGTATCCCTTGGCGTCCTTGAGCTCGCTCATCATGCGGTCAAGCTGCTGGCGTATGCCCTGTCCGTCCTCCGGCTCGATGCCTTCGGCTTTCTCCATCACGACGTCTGAATACATCATGATGAGACGGCGGTATGCGTCATATACGAAACGAGGGTTTCCTGTCTTTTCGATCATTCCCGGGATGGTGGCTGAGCACAGACCGATATTGAGGATGGTGTCCATCATACCAGGCATGGAGCTTCTCGCACCACTGCGGCAGCTGACGAGGAGAGGATCCTGTGTGTCGCCGAATTTCTTGCCCATAAGCTCTTCTGTCGCCTTGAGTGCGGCGTTGACGTCTTCCTTGAGCTCCTGGCTGTAACCTCCGCCGAGTGCGTAATATTCAGCGCAGCATTCAGTCGTGATAGTGAATCCGGCAGGGACTGGGAGCCCCAGTTTGCTCATTTCCGCGAGGTTAGCTCCTTTTCCACCGAGGAGCTCGCGCATAGTACCATCGCCTTCAGCGGTCTTTCCACCGAAACGATATACTCTTTTCTTTGCTTCAAACATAAAAATTAGTGTGATTTATTGATTTTCGTCTTAAAAATTCGGGCGCGAATTTACTACTTTTTTTGTTCTGTTACAAGAACTAAAGCAGTTTCGCGGCCACTTCGCTGAGCTCGCTCCTCTCTCCCTTGCGCAGGAAGACATGCTCGAACAGTTTCTGCCCGGCCATTTTCTCGCCGAGGTGGCTCAAACCGTTGGACCACTGGTCGAGATATGGCTGGTCGATCTGGAAGATATCACCCGTGAATACCATCTTCGTACCCTCTCCGGCGCGCGTGATGATGGTCTTGATCTCATGAGGCGTCAGGTTCTGCGCCTCGTCGATGATGAAGAACGCCTTGCCGAGACTCCTGCCCCTGATGTATGCCAGCGGCGTGATGATCAGCTTCTCGCTGTTGATCAGCCCATCGATCTTGAGAGCCTCCTTGCTGCTCGGCCGGAACTGCGCCTTGATGACGTTCAGATTGTCCATCAGCGGCTGCAGGTACGGACTCATCTTGGTCTTCTGGTCACCCGGCAGGAAGCCGATGTCCTGGTTGCCGAGGATGACTGTCGGCCTCGAGAGGATGATCTGGTCGAAATCGTGCTCCTGCTCCAACGCGGCCGCCAGTGCGAGCAGCGTCTTGCCGGTGCCGGCGCCTCCCGTCAGCGATACGAGCGGAATGCGGGAGTTCAGGCAAGCGTCGATTGCGAACTTCTGTTCATCGTTGCGAGGCTTGATGCCGTATGCGGTCCTGTTCCTGACGAGGACGATCTTGTCCATGCGGGCGTCGTACCTGGCGCAGATGACTTCATCGTCGACACCCTTCCTGCGAAGCTTGAACAAGGTGTTCGCGGCCGGCTTGGCCGACGTCACCTTCTGCCAGTCCACGACATTGTCCTGACCGTAGACGAGATTCTGGGCGACCTCATCCGTGACGACGATATCCTGGACTTCCTTCTGCGTGCCCTCTATCTTGTCCTCGTCGAGTTTGTCCGTCAAGTAGTCCTGGACCATCATCCCGGCCGCCTTGGACTTCATCCTGAGGTTCACGTCCTTGGTCACGAGAGAGACGAAGGTGCCGGGGTTGTTGTCGCGGACCCACATCGCCGTTGCGAGTATGCGGTGATCCTGTATGTCATCGTGGAACAACTCCGCAAATTCCGGGCTGAAAGGGTGGTTCGGCTCGATCTTGATCTTGCCTAGTCCGTTGCCTATGCTCACGCCGTCTTCTCCGAACATCTTGCCTTCCGTCAGCTTGTCGAGCGCGCGAAGGAAATTCCTGGCGTTGAATGCCAGGGCGTCATTTCCCTTCTTGAACTTGTCCAGCTCTTCGATGACCGCGATCGGAATCACAAGATTGTTTTCCTGGAACTTGCGCATCGCCTTGTAGTCGTGCAGGATGATGTTTGTGTCCAGGACGAAGATCTTCGGCTTCTTGTCAGTTTTTGCCATAATGTGTTCAGTGTTTATGTGGTGTGGTCCGAAGCTAGTCCTCTCCTTCGGAAGACTGGCTTCGGATCAAGGATTCAAGTATGCTCTGTATGCCGCTTTTACCTGATTCTTCGACTTTGATTTCGCTTTTGCCGTGTACCGGATGACCGAGAGGGAAGAAAACGACATCCTGGAGCACGAACTCGGCATCCAGGTAGTCATAGTCCTCGTCGCGTATCTGGAGCACAACTCCCGGCACTTCAGAGAAAAGGATACGGATGATGTCCTGCTCGTGGTAGGCGTTCATCAGGTCGTTGACATTGATCTTTGCTCCGACCTTGCCTCCGGCTGAAGACAGAGCCATCTTCTTGAGCGTCGTAAGCAGTCCGCCATCTCCGACGGAGGCTCCGGAGAGCAGGATGCCGTCCTCCACCATCTCCCTGATGACCTCGAAGCAGTCGATGAAATAGTCAGGATCCGAAGGCTCCGGGGCAGGCTCGCAGCCCAATCCTGTGATTTCGGACAACAGGGAACCGCCGAGGCGGAGCTCGCAGTTCTCCATCGGCACGAAAATGATCCAGGACTCAGGATCATCCACCAGGCTCGCCGGAATCTTCCTCTCCGCCGCCAGGACAGGATGCTCGGTCCGGAACGGAAGCTCGACCGGGAAATCCTCCTCTTCGCCTTCCATGCAGGCCAGGGAGCATCTGACATCGAGGCTGCAGGTCCCGGCCCCGCTCCAGCTGTATGAATTCAATTTCAGTCCGAGACTGTCGATATATTCGCTGGCTGACTGCGCCGATGCATAGAACGCCGCATTGCTGCCTATGCCGGATGTGTTCCAACGCCATTCTGCGTCCAAGGCTATGTCGCCGAGCCGGAAATGTCCGGTGTCCCAGATGACCTCGCTCAGCGCACGGCCGATGACCAGCTTCGTGAATTGTGATGAAAAAGCCAGAGGAAACTCCTTCCTGGGCGTACCCAGCGTCATGTCCAGATAGTCGCGGACTTTCCAACTGTCGAAAGAGCCTGCCTGCAATTCAGGGTCGAGGCTTTCGTCAAGCAGCTGCCCGTCCTCCTGGGGAGGTTCCTCGCGCCAGTCCTTCCTGGCAAGACACTCGTCGAGCATCTCTCCGGGCGTAAGTTCCTGCGATACTCCGTCGATGATGTATTGGGAATACAGGGCGCTTTTTTTGTCCATTATTCGAATAATTGGCTTAATCGAGTGTAAAAATAGTTATTTTTGGGTTCACAACAAAGACCATGGACAAATACGATCAAATACTTTCATCCCTTTTCACGCGTTTCCCTTCGGTACAGAAATGTGGTTTCGGTGACAATGCTTACAAGCCAGGCCTGGAGCACATGCTCGAATTCGACCGCAGGCTCGGGACCCCGTCGGCAGGATTCCGCTCGGTCCATGTGGCCGGGACCAACGGCAAGGGCTCGGTCAGCTCGATGCTGGCGTCGTCCCTGGCCGCCTCCGGGTTGCGCGTGGGGCTGTACACATCCCCGCATCTGGTGGATTTCCGGGAGCGGATGCGCATAGTCGAGGATGACAAGGTGACCTTGATTCCCCGCGATGACGTGATGGCCTTCATAGACCGCTGGTCGGCCGATTTCGATGCCCTTGACCTCTCGTTCTTCGAGATCACGACGGGGATGGCGTTCGACTGGTTCGCCAGGGAGCAGGTCGATATCGCGGTGATCGAGGTCGGACTTGGCGGACGTCTGGACAGCACCAACATCATCGAGCCAGAGCTTTCGGTCGTCACTTCGATCGGGCTGGACCATTGCGCCCAGCTGGGCTCGACCAGAGCTTTGATTGCAGGCGAGAAAGCAGGAATCTTCAAGCCCGGAGCGCCGGCGGTCGTAGGGTGCAGGGATGACGAGACCGCCGAGGTGTTTGAAGGACGCGCCCGGCAGGTGCACTGTCCGCTTTTCTTCGCCGACGAATATGCCGGTGAATGTGGCTTCGAACTGCCTGACGCAGCGGGAATGGACCTGAAAGGGGAATATCAGCAGATGAACCTGGCGACCGTGTTCACGGCGCTCGACATACTCGGGTTCGAGCCGGAGACTGACGCCATCTGCCATACCGCCGCCCGCACCGCATTCCGCGGCCGGTGGGAGCAGGTGTCGGCCAGTCCTCTGACCATCTGCGACATAGGCCACAATCCTCCGGCGCTCGCCTTGAACTTCGCCCAGCTGCGCCGGATGATGGATTCCGGCACATACGACAAGCTGATAATGGTGTACGGTGTGATGGCCGACAAGGCGCTTGACGACATCATTCCGCTGATGCCGGCCGATGCTGAGTATGTCTTCACCACGCCGCCGACTCCGCGCGCCATGCCGGCGGAGGAGATACTCTCACGTTTCTCAGCAGCGACCGGGAAGGATCCCCGGACACTGCACAGCACCTCGTCCGTGGCGGAGGCACTGGCGCTGCTGTCTGCCCTGTCTTCAGGGAAATCACTGATTTACATCGGAGGAAGCGCATTCGTGGTGGCGGAGGCACTGAAATTGCTGGATGCATCGCATTGACTTTAACCAAACACTTGAGAAATGAATATGAAGATATTGCTTTTATCTATGATAATCGCCGCCATATCGGCCACGACCAGAGATGAGGATGGTCATACGCTCGTGTCACTCTGGAAGGAGTACAGGGCGGCCGAGTCCTCCGACAAGCCGGCGACCCAGCAGGATGTGCTGACCAGGATCAAGAAAGAGGCGGCATCCAAGCACCTGCTCTGGGACTGGTATGACGCATCCGAGCGTTATGTGAACGTATCTTCATTCCGGAACTGGAAGGAAAGGGACAAGCTTCAGGCTCAGTTCGAAAAGGAGGTGGACTCGTACGGCGAGCCTTTCCTGCAGATGTACCACAAGCTTCATAACTGGTCCGGAGTGTCTGTGGATGATGTGCAGAAAGCGGAAAAACGTCTGAAGGCCGGGCGGAATGATGTGTTCTATGACAAGCACGGCCTGCTTGGCCGCATCCCATATCAGGAACTGGTGCTCCCGACGATCAGGAACGATTACGAATTCCTGCTGTGGTGTCTTTCTCCGACTCCTGCTGTGCTGCTCAAGGAGCTGGAAGGCAGATATCCGGAGCATGCTCTGGCTGAGTATTCGGTCACCCGGGCGGAAGACCTCCCGGCATTTGTGGAGAAGTATGACGGCAAGGCGGTGTCCCTGCTAGCGCGGCAGGCTATCCTGCTTGACAGGTTCAACAAGTTGCAGAGAGATGGTGCTCTATCTTCGGAATATGTTGCCTTGAGATCCGATTGCGATTCTTTCGAGAAATTGCGCAAGACATTTGCGGCCTCGGAGACGGCCATTGCAGAATACTGCAAACCATCCATCAAGTCGTTGAAGTCTGCCCTCGACAATAAGGATGTGAGTGCATCCATCGAGGACGGAGTGCTGGAGGTGCTTTTCCAGAACACCGACAAGGTTGACCTCTGCATCGAGACGGAGGACGGAAAGAGAGTCTTCCAGAAAGAATACTCAAATCCGACAGGGAGCTATTTCGTTACTGACACCCTGTCAGTGCCGGCTCCTCGCATCGATGACGGGGATTACAAGCTGCTCCTGACATACGGGAAGAAGAAAATCCAGACGGAATACCGCAAACGCACGATCTCTGTCGCTTCCCGTCTGGAAGGCAAGGGCATGGTCTTGTACCCGGCCGACTATTTCAGCGGCAGGCCTGTCGAAAAGGCGACCCTGGTCGTCAGCAGGATGGAACGCAGCGGTTGGAAAGAGGCCCTGCGTGTTCCTGACGTAGCATTTTCGGGTTTCACCTCCGTGCCGGCTTCTGTCGCCGAACTGATGTATGACGGCAAGAGAAGTGAAGTCGAGCTGTATGTCGAATACAGGGATGAAGAGGGGATCTTGCACCGCTCCGAACCTGTGACTAGCTTCTACAGGTATTCCAGCAGCAGTTATGACGTGGAGACTGCCGAAATATTCTTTGACAGGACAGCCTTCACCCCGGGGGAAACCGTCAGATACAAGGCTGTCGTCTATCACACGGATCACAATGGCAATATCGGCGTATGCAAGGAAGGTGAGGCTGTCCGTGCGGTGCTGCTGGACCCGACAGGCAAGGAAGTCTCCCACCAGGACTTGGAGACCAACGGGTGGGGTTCCGTGGCCGGCAGTTTCAAACTTGTGCGTGGCGAGAAGAACGGTATGTACATGGTGGAGATCCGGAAAGGCGGGATGACATTGAAGGGGGAGACGCTGACGGTGGATGATTTCGTCCTTCCGAATTTCGAGATAGAAATGGATCCGGACGAGTCCCTTCATTTCCCTGGCGAGGACATCAAGGTCTCTGGAAAGATCAGAAGTTATTCCGGACATAGTCTGGACGGGGCCAGGATCAAGGCAACCGTTTCCGGATGGCAGGTCAAGGAACGTTCATTCGACGTGATACCTCTGGCTGACGGGTCGTTCAGCTTCAACTTCCCGGCCGAGGACAGATCATATTGCAGCTATAGCGTGATTGTGAAGGTGACAGATGTCACAGGTGAGACAAAGGAAGCCTGGTCGGGCTACATGTCTTCTTCTTCCATCGGTTTCAACCTGGAGCTGCAGGATGCTGAGGATGCGGACGTGCATGCCACATCCGGTAGATATGTGCCATATGAAGTGGTTTCCGGCGATGTGGCCCGGGTGAAGTTCAATGTGAAGAAGCACGATGACCTGGCGATCGCATGGACGGTCATGCGTGATGGCGGCAAGGTATGCTCCGGTACCGCCAAGGCCGGAGAGGTCTTGAATATTCCGATCCAGGGACCTTCCGGGGAGTACATTTTGTCGGCCGAGGTCTCTGCCAGGTCGGAAGGCGGAAAGATGATATCAGAATCGTGTTCCATCAACATGTTGAAACTCAAGGAGATCGACTCCGTGTTGGATGCCGGGGTGGAGAGCGTGTTCCGCAAGGTCGAGTCAGATGGCATCGCCTTCCAGTTCGGTGCCGCTGATGGACCGGTCTGGGCCGTGGTGGAGCTGTTCGACCTGCAGGGCCGTCTGCTGCACAAGGACCTGGTCCATCTGGGCGGCAAGCGTGCTTCTGCCGGCTCTCTGAAGCTGTTCAAGTATGGATTCAAGCCTGAGTATGGCGACCACGTGACGCTGTACCTCACTTATTTCAAGAACGGAGGAAGGGTGCGTGCAATAGCGGAATATGTTTGCAGCCTGCCTTCAGACATGATCCCGCTCGAGTTCGTCACTTTCCCGGACAAGTCTTCTCCTGGCCAGAACTGCCTTCTGAAGATCAAGACGGCACCGGGCGTGGAATGCGTCGCTTCCGTCTTCGACAAGAGCACCGAGGCCATCAATTCCAACAGGTGGCTGCATGTCAGCTCGGGAGAGCGCGAGTCGGCCGATGTCAGCTACAGCTACAATTGCGGTTTGGACAGATCTTCTTATCCGCTGAAATACAGGATGATGACCAAGGCTTCCAACGCCGCTGCCATGGGTGGGATGGTGTTGGAAGATGCATCCGATATTGTGGATTCCGATATTGCTGTCGAGGAAGAGGCGATCCCGTTCCAGCTTGCCGAGGAGAAACCAGCATTCGGCGGTTCGGTTGCAGATGTGGAGGTGAAGCTCCGCACGGATTTCGCCGGCACACTGGCTTTCGTGCCTTTCCTGCACCCGGATGATGAGGGCATCATCGACCTGGAATTCAAGGCTGGCGACAAGCTCTCGACATTCGTCGTGCAGCTTTTTGCACACGACAAGGAGATGAAGAACTCCGTCCTCAGGCGGGAGATGCTGGTTACCTTGCCGACCAAGCTGTCGCTGGTCGAACCGCAGTTCCTGTACTCGGGCGACGAATATGTCATCAAGGCGACCGTTTCCAGCCTTGCCGAAACGGCTCTCTCCGGCGAGGTCAGGCTGACCCTGTATGACGGAGCGGACTACAAGACCGCCCTGCCGATACGCAGCCTGGGTGGACGCGTTGAGGTCGGGCCTGGTCAGTCCGTGCCGTTCGAATGCGCCGTGCAGGTGCCTGAGGTGAAGAATCTCGGCATCAAGATATCATTTGTCGCGGACGACGGGGAGTCGGTTTCCGATGCCCTGTTCGTGTCCGTGCCTGTGTCCGCGCCACTGCAGACCTTGACCGAAGCGCATTCGGCCGTGCTGCATGCCGGCGAGGATTTCGAGGCCCTGGTGGCCAGATTGAAGGCCGTATTCGTGAATGTAGATGCCTCTGATGCCGATGTGAAGCGCATCGACGTGGAGGAAATGGTCAGGGCGGCGATTCCGTCGCTTGTAGGCACCGCCAACAAGGATCTGCTGTCGACTTCGGCCGCACTTTGCGCCGGTCTTCTTGCCCGTCGGCTCGATGCTTCGACGGCGGTCGATGTCACGGGGCTCGAACGCAAGCTGCTCGACTGCCGCAATGTCGACGGCGGCTTCGGCTGGTTCGAGGGATTCCGCTCGTCTCCTATTCTGACCGCCACCCTTCTGCAGAGGCTCGTCGGCTTGAGGGAGCGCGGACTATCGGAGGCCGTGCCTACGCTCATGGCGATGACGACCGATGCTGTCAAGTATCTGGACAAGAGCTATTTCGCAGGGACGGGGACTCCGCTCTGGTGTGGCGGACTCAGCCTCGAGCAGTATCTGTATGTCCGCTCGATGTATCCGGAAGTGGCGTTCGACCATGCTTCCGTGCCGTCCAAGGACTTCAAGGCCTTCTCCAAAGAGGCGAAGGCGTACCTCATACCGACCGGCGCTAGGGGACTGAACGGCAATATCCTGTCCAAGGTGCGCAGAGTGCTGACCTTGCGTAAGCTCGAGAGTGATGGCGCATCGCTCGAAGATGCATGGCAGCTTGGCTTCCATCGGTCGAGAAAGGTGGCCGCTTCATGTGCTGCCGATATCGAGTCGCTGCTGCAATATGCTGTGGAGCATCCTGACGGCGGATATTATTATCCGAATGCAGTGATGCCGTGGCGCGGCCTGCTGGAAAGCGAGCTGATGGCTCATTCGATGCTCTGTGACCTGATGCGTGAGGTGGCCGCGGATTATCCGGGGACCGACCCGGAGGTGGCTGGTAAATGCGCTTCCGTGCGGGATGGCGTCGGACTCTGGATCATGCTTCAGAAGGAGACCCAGCATTGGGGTGATGATCCGGCCTTCGTCGAGGCTGTGGCTTCTGTCCTGTCCTGCGGTGTGAATATGCTTGCGACGGAGGTTGTCTCTGTCACCAAGTCGTTCAGCAAGCCGTTCGCATCGGTCGAGGCGGCCGGCAACGGATTCACTGTCACCAAGGAGTATCTGCGTGACGGCAAGCCTCTTTCCGACGGCGATGAGCTGAATGTCGGTGACAAGATACAGGCGCGGTACAAGGTGTGGAGCCAGGAGAACCGTAGTTTCGTGCGCCTGAATGCTCCGAGACCGGCGTCCATGCGTCCTGTGCAGCAGCTGTCCGGACCTTGCAACTGGGCATATCAGGGCTACAGGAATGTCCTTGCGGACAGGACAGAGTATTGGTATGACGTTTATCCTGAGGAGAACACGACCATTGTCGAGGATCTGTATGTGACCCAGAAGGGCCGGTTCCAGACCCCTGCGGTGAGCATCGAGTCGCTGTACGCTCCGCACTATCGTGCGAATGCGGCCGGCTCCACGGCGATCGTCAGCCGGTAGGATAAAATAAAAGCGGTGACCGTAAAGTCACCGCTTTTTTGTGGGAGATGAGGGATTCGAACCCCCGACCCTCTGCTTGTAAGGCAGACGCTCTGAACCAACTGAGCTAATCTCCCTCGTTTTGGGATTGCAAAGGTAGCTCTTTTTTTCGAGTTTGCAACTTTTTGAATGTGCTATTTTGTTATATTTGCGAAAATAACATAAAAACCTTTTAACCATGCTTATCATCAACAGTTACGTCCTGGCGGTAATCCTTTGTTTTGTCACGATGCTCTGCTGGGGCTCATGGGGCAACACCCAGAAGCTTGCAGCCAAGAGCTGGAGATATGAACTCTTCTATTGGGACTATGTCATCGGAATGGTCATATTCTCGCTGCTTGTCGCATTCACTGCCGGCAGTATCGGAGCAGAAGGCCGCCCGTTCATCCAGGATCTCGGCCAGGCCAGCTGGACCAGCATCGGTTGGGTTCTTCTCGGGGCAGTCGTATTCAACGTTTCCAATATCCTTCTTTCCGCTTCCACCTCGATCGCCGGCCTTTCGGTGGCATTCCCTCTGGGAGTCGGACTGGCTCTGGTGGTGGGAGTGCTCAACAATCTCATCTTCCATCCTAATGCAGAGACCAATATCCCTCTCCTCATCGCAGGTGTGGCGCTTGTCGTAGTTGCCATCGTATGCAACGGCATCGCTTCAGGCAAGGTCTCCAACGAACAGAGAGATCCTAAGCAGAACCGCAAGGGCATCATTCTCGCAGTGCTGGCGGGCCTCGTGATGTCATTCTTCTCAGCCCTTGTCTACAACGGCGTGGACATCAACAACTTCAAGAGCCCTGCTGCCGGAATGCTCACTCCGTACACCGGAATGGTGATCTTCGCCCTGGGTGTGTTCCTCAGCAACTTCATAATCAACACCATCGTCATGAAGAAGCCTTTCGTGGGTGAACCTGTGACATACAGGCAGTATTTCGAAGGAAACGGCAAGACCCATCTCGTGGGTATGCTCGGTGGTGCCATCTGGGCCCTCGGAACAGTGCTCAACTATATCTGCGCCGGTACTGCAGGCGCGGCTGTCAGCTATGCTCTCGGCCAGGGAGCGCCTATGATCGCCGCCATCTGGGGCGTGTTCATCTGGAAGGAGTTCAAGGGTGCTAAGAAGGGCGTCAACTCTCTCCTCGCCGCTATGTTCTTCTTCTTCGTGGTCGGCCTTGCGCTTATCATCATCTCCGGAGGCAACTGATCCCTGGGCAGCTGAGCAAATCAGCATTTTACAAGAGCATTAATCTTTTTTTATATTTATTCGCTGTTTTTTTTGAAAAAAAGCAGCGAATTTTTATTTCTTTTTTCTTTTTCTTACATTTGTGGCGACCCAAAAGGTCGAAATAATAGCTTCATCCTCGAAGAGAAATCCGGAAAATTTCATTTGGACAGGGACGAAGTTTCATCACTTGTATTCATTGACGTACTCTCGTACGTCGGTTTGTACCTGTGTGGGACGGTCTGTTTGTCCATAGGTCTTTCCGGAACCTCTCTTCAAATAGACTATTAGTCTCACACTTTTTTATGTTGAGGTACAGTACTGCTGAGAGGAATATCTGCAAGATGCCGGGTGTCGAATACAAGGAGATTGTGTTCAACTACACTTCGGTGGACTATTTTTCTCTGGTACATCCAGACACAGTGTCGTCTCGGAATTCACCGATAATCTATTGCCAGTCAGCAGAAAGAGCTTTTTCTGTGGAAGTCCGTACCGTCGAGGCGGAATACAGAGGGACGAGGTATTACTTCACCATCGTGCAACCCTTGGACAGCCTTCCGAATGGCAATTCGTATGGACGGCAGATTGCACTTAATCTCTCTGCATATTTCAAAGAGTCTTTTTTCCGGGAGCAGGATCTGAGACAGGACCCAAGGTCGTCGCTGATCGATTTGACGGGTGAAATCGGATCATATCATCATTCCCGTGCCGTTGATAAGGACGAACTTTACGCATTGTGCTTCAAATCCTCCAACGGCAGTTCATCCTATTATTATAAGGCTTTTGCTGGCAGTTATTCAATATTGGATCAAGGTGAAGACTGCCCGTTCGGGCCATCCACGCTCGATTCATCGCAATTCGATATCGAAATAATCAAAACACTGGAACAAAGCATCCGTGAACTTGCGAGCCAGAAACTGCCGGCTCTGGAGAAGGACATTGATGTGGAATGGCCGGAATTGCCAGACGGGGAAATCGATTGGGAAAAAAGAAGAATAATGTTGGCGGAAAAGTATGAATACGAGGGCCTTCTAAAAGAGAGATGCAGGGTCCGGAGAAGAATTGACCGTCTTACAAGAAAGACTGCAATACGGGATTCGGAAGAGAAACTGTTGGAATTGGAGGAACGTATCATCTCCCATCCATATCACGCGCTTGCATGCCGGGACGAGGAGATTGCCAGGATCAATCAGGAAAGGACTGCTTTCAACAGCAGGATAGAAGAACGCATCTCGTCACTCAGAAAGCAGATTGACGAAGAGCGAGCGAAGAGATTCTCAAGGCCTGTAACCGTGTCCCATGAAGAGTGCCGGATGTGTCCGATGTATGAAGGCCTCGATACAGACGGCAGGTTACATTGCAGGGTTTCTCCGCAAAAAGGATAACAACATAAAACCTTAACGTTTCATATTATTAACCTCAAAAAGCATTAAGCTTATGAAAAAAACAACCATTGCAAGACTCTGTGCGGCAGTGCTTCTGTCTTCCCCTCTGTGGACGGGCACGACGGCATACGCCAAAAGTCAAGTAGTTGTATCCTTTCGCAAAAAAATACTTTTTTTCAGTGTCCGCTTAAGCATAGGTTGCGTTCTATAAGTGTACATTTTTTTGAATTGTATTCTCCAAAATGTGATGACTGTTGTGCAGAGGAACCCAATCAACAATAACCATATTAATTAATTTCTAAATCTATGATGAAACGAATCATGACGCTATTGCTCGTATTCCTCGTTGCAGGAATGCAGGCATTCGCCCAGTCGACCGTGACCGGAAGGTTGGTCGACCAGAACGGCGAGGCGCTGATCGGCGCGAATGTTCTTGTCGAGGGCACCACCAATGGTGCAATGACTGATCTGGACGGTAAGTTCACTCTCCAGAATGTCAATCCTGGGCAGAATCTCGTATTCTCAAGTCTTGGTTACAAGACTGTGAAGATGGCCGTAGGCGCGAAGAAGGTTTTCAATGTCACTTTGGATGAGGACTCCACTTATCTTGACGATGTGGTGGTAGTCGGATACGGTACGACAAAGAAGGCCAATCTTACCGGAGCTGTGGATCAGGTAGGTACTGAGGTTTTCGACAACCGTCCTGTAGCGAACATGCAGCAGATGTTGAAGGGTGCGATGCCTAATCTCTCAGCGAATTTCGCTGATGGAAAGCCTTCTCGTACCACGACCTTTCAGGTGCGTGGTATGGGTAATATCGGAAATCTCAACACTTCCAGTGATGGAAATGCACTTGTTCTCATCGATGGAGTCGAAGGCGATCCGGAGCTTCTCAATCCTAACGATATCGAAAGTGTTTCAGTGCTGAAGGATGCTGCTTCTGCCGCTATCTATGGCTCTCGCGGACCTTACGGAGTAATTCTCATCACCACGAAGGATCCATCAAAGAATGCCGACAAGGTGAAGGTGGAGTATTCTGCAAACTTTAATTTTGCGACACCGACGGCAATCCCAAATATCATCACCGATGGTCTTGAGTATGCTGAACTGGCGATGCAGGCGAGAAATGGATACAACAATGACTACAAGGTCGCCAATCTTGGTTCTGCTCAGTATTTCTATGATTATTCAGGTAATGCTGTCAACATCGATGACTACGTCAACAGGTATCGTGCTTACAGGGCTGCCGGCAATACGGATGATGTTTATGTAGATCAGACCGGAAGATATCACTACTATGGAAATACAAACTGGTATGACTATCTCTACAAGGACGTTGCTTTCTCTCAGATACACAATGTTTCTGTAAGCGGCAACGCTGGAAAGGTCTCTTACTTCGTATCCGGACGTATGTATGACTATGACGGTCTTTACAACTTCGATGCAGATACATACAATACTAAGAATCTTCGTGCAAAAATTTCTGCACCTGTGTTCTCATGGTTGACTCTCAAGGAAAACATCGAGTACACCTATGACAAGGTTCACCAGCCGGTATCATCCGGAACAGGTGTTTCTTCTCTGATCGATGCTACCGAGAGCTTTGCTGCTCCTGAAACATATATCACCCAGAAGGGTTTCCCTACCATGCCGGTTTACAATCCTGATGGAACGCTTACCCATTCTGGAGCTTTCGTCTTTGGCGCGATGATCAACAAGAGTTCTTTTGTCGATGTGTCAAAGAAGGCGTTCAAGACAACTACAGCTCTTGAGGCATCATTCTTCAACAATACCCTCCGTTTCCACGGAGATTACACTTATCGTGACAAGGTTACTGATAAGCATACGCGGAAGAATAACATCGAATATAGCGATATTCAAGGCGAGTCACTTGACCTCCTCAGCGGTACCAAGCTTTATCAGCAGTATCTTTCCGACCAGTATACATTCAATGAGTATAATGGTGTGAATGCTTATGCCGAGTATGAGAATACATTCGGCGGAGCACATTACTTCAAGGCCATGGCCGGTTACAACTATGAGCAGGGAGTCAAGAATTCGTACAGCATGGGTAAGAGAGGTCTCATCGGAGATTTTGCTGATACCTATGAGATGGCTCTTGGTGAATACAACTCTACTGACGGATCATATTCTAATTATCCAAACAAGTTCAGCCAGAGCTGGAGCAAGTACAGAGTTGCAGGTCTGTTCTACAGAATCAACTATGCTTTCAAGGATAGATATCTTCTGGAAATAGACGGCCGTTATGATGGCTCTTCAAAGTTCCCTTATACTCAGCAGTGGGCTTCCTTCCCTTCAGCTTCAGTAGGTTGGAGAGTCAGCCAGGAGCCTTGGTGGGGCATCAATCCTGCATTTGTCTCAAATCTCAAGCTTCGCGCTTCCTATGGTGATCTCGGTGATACTGCATCTATGGGTCCATACAACTTCGAAGAGACGTTCAAACAAAAGGCTTGGGGTTCTACCAGGGTCATCAACGGTAATCCAAATGCCTCTTATATGGAGTATCCTTCAGATGTGAACTCTTCATACACATGGGCTAGAATCCGCACAGCCGACTTCGGTATGGATCTCGGCCTGCTCAACGGAAAGATCAGCTTGACTGGAGATTACTACATAAGAAAGACTATCGATATGCTTGTTGATGGTGCCAATTATCCTGAGACATTCGGTTCTGACGCTGCAAAGTCAAACTCCGCGGAAATGAGCACATATGGTTGGGAAGCAATCGCTTCTTATAATGATGCCTGGATCGTTGCTGGAAAACCTTTGCATTTCGGAGTCAAGTTCTCGATAGGTGATAACTACACCATTGTTGACAAGTATTACAATGATACCAACAGTATCGGAGAATGGGCATTCCGTTCAGGACAGCGTGCTGGTGAAATATGGGGCTACAGGACCAATGGCTTGTTCAATAGTCAGCAGGAAATCGATACCGCATTTGACGGCAAACCTTATGTGAATACCCTCATCAAGACCAACAGCGACGGCCAGCCTCATATAGGTGACCTCTGGCTGCTCGATCTCAACGGCAACGGCAAGATTGACAAGGGTGAAGATACCGCCGACAATCCTGGTGACCGTGAAATCATCGGAAATGTCACTGCAAGGTATTGCTATGGTATCAACCTCGATCTCGATTGGAACGGCTTCTCCCTTTCTGCAATCTTCTCCGGTGTCGGACATCAGGATTGGTCTCCTGCAGGTAAGAACCTTATCTATGGTCTTTACGGAAACCAGTCAAGGAATATGCTGAGGTGGACTGCTGACAATATGTGGTCAGAGGATAATCCTGACGCTCTTTTCCCTAGACTCTCCGTAGCGAACAAGTATTTCGATGGAAGCTACAATCACTGGAGCTGTTATATGAACAAATACCCTCTTGACAGGTATATTTTCAACATTGCTTACTTGAGACTCCAGAATCTTCAGTTCGGATATACTCTGCCGAATAAGCTTGTCCAGAAGGTGAATCTCTCTGCCGCTAAAGTTTATGTCTCCGCTGAGAATCTCTGGACTTGGTCTCCGTTCTACAGAAAGTACACTCGTGACTTCGATATCCTTACCATCAATTCACATGGTGATGACCCAGGTAATGGTATCAGTTGGAGCTCAAGCTCAATCGGCCAGCAATATCCTATGCTGAGAACCATAAGTCTTGGTCTCAATATTACCTTCTCTGATGGCGTACGTGAGTCTGGCTCAAGCAAGTCATCTCGTGCGGAAATTGCCGCAGCTGTAGCAGCTGCAAAGGCCGCGGCCGAAGCTGCGTGTGAGGCAAAGACCAGCAAGCTCCAGAACGAGGTCGATGCTCTCAAGGACGCACTCAACAAGGCTCTCAAGGAGAAGGAGGACTGCGAGTCCGCTCCTAAGACCATGGCACAGCGCAGGGCCGAGGCCGTCCTCGTCGAGGATGTCTACTTCGACCTGAACAAGGCTGACATCAAGGAC
>JAZQNI010000044.1:0-12409 GCA_045627265.1 Candidatus Cryptobacteroides sp. | reverse complement strand
ACTCCTTGGCTCACAGAACGACATGGCTACGATCCGACTTGGCGCGGCAGAAAAAATAGAACTGGCTAAAACAATGCGCTATGAATACAATGCTTCAAGAAAACAGATAATGAGATTCCTGAAACTGTTCAATCAAGTCCTGGCTTCCATCGGGATCAATTAGATGACGTGTGCCGGATTTAGGGCCTGTTTTGAAATGTTTGATTTCAAAACAGGTTCTTAATGGAATTATTCCTAAATTTGGCACGGCATGAGGTGCTTGAATCGGACATATCACTTCTTTGCGTCGGCTCTTGTGATGCTGACAATCCTCGCGTCCTGTGAGAGACTGACGGAGGAGAAACCTGACGAAACTCCCGAAGAGACCCCCGAAGAACAGCTGGAGCCGATTGGTGAGGACACGACTGTCTACGGGTATGTCACTTCTGGCGGTGAGGCTCTCGAAGGTGTGGTGGTCTCGGACGGTGAGGATGTCACGCTCACGGACAGCAGAGGCCGCTATTCGCTCAATTCCCTCAAGACCTGCGGCAGCGTGTTCGTCTCACTCCCTTCCGGCTATGAAGCGCCGGCGGACGGCGTCCTTCCGAAGTTCTTCTCACGCTTGTCCGAGCCATCCCGTACGACTGAACGCGTGGATTTCGAGCTCCGGAAGGTCGACCAAAGCGAATACAGGATGCTGGTCTTCGGCGACATGCACCTTGCCAGACGCTCGTTTTGCGACGATATGGGCCAGTTCCGCACATTCGCCGGCGAAATCAATCATTGTGTCAAGTCCTCTTCCGTCCCGGTCTATGCCCTGACGCTCGGCGACATGACCTGGGACGTATATTGGAGCACCAATTCTTTCGGCCTGCCCGAATACAAGAAGGAAATCCAGCAGGACTTCACCGGTCTGGAAATCTTCCATACAATGGGCAATCATGACAACGACCCGACCGTGGCCGGCGACGCCCCAGCTGCGCTGAAGTATGAAGAAAGCCTCTGCCCGAACCATTACAGCTTCAACATCGGCGGCGTGCACTATATCGTGCTGGACGACATACTGTACAAGAACGATGTCATCGGCACTCGTGACTTCTGGCCTCAGGTCAGCATCCAGCAGACCTCGTGGCTGAAGAAGGACCTGCAGCACGTGGAAAGATCGACTCCGGTCCTCGTGGCCATGCACGACCCGCTGTACAAGCGTGACGGAGCTGCCAACATCAGCAGTTTCATGGATTTCATACGCTGTTTCGAAGGTTTCGACCATGTCCAGTTCCTGACCGGACATATGCATGTCGTGTACAATGTGGACATGCTGAAAAGGAGCATACATATATTTGAGTCCAATTGTGGCGCGGTGTGCGGAGCGTGGTGGATGACATATTCGGCCTGCAAATCCGGCCTTCATCTGTGCAGCGACGGAGCCCCGGGAGGTTACAAGATACTGGATATCAGTGGCAAGGATATAAAATGGCGATACAAGGGCACCGGCTGCCCGGACGATTTCCAGTTCCGTACCTATGACCGCAACGAAATCTGCCTCAGTGCAGACAAATGGGTGCCGCACGCAAGCAGGACCGACCAGCAGGCGTTCGTGGCCTCGGCCGGAGAATATGCCGCCAAGTCCTCCGCCAACCAGGTCCTGATCAACGTCTGGGACTATGATCCGTCGTGGACGATCACGGTCAAGGAGGACGGACGCAGCCTCCCGGTCACGCAGCTGAAAGACAAGAAAGACCCTCTTTATCTGGCTGTATATGAGGCGTATGAATATGAGCACGGCTACTCAGTCAGCTATCCCGGCGGTCAGAACGACCATACCTTCTCAGTCACCGCCAGCGCACCTGGCACCTCGCTCGAGATAAGCGGCACCGACCGCTTCGGCAGGAAATACACCCAGACGATGAAACGCCCTCAGCCATTGTTGTGACATCGGTAATAGTGAATGATATTATAATTAGATAACTAACTTGAAACATGAAAAGAATCTATTTGACTCTGTTGTCAGTGGTGCTGCTCGCTGGAACGGTATCGGCTCAGGACGTCATCCGTCTTGGCATCATCGGCCTGGATACTTCCCATTCGGCTGCATTCACAAAACTCCTGAATTCGGATGAAGACAATCCGCTCGTGCAGAAATATGAAATAGTGGCCGCGTATCCGTATGGCTCGAGAGTCATAGAGAGCAGCTACAAGCGAATCCCGAAATATATCGAGGAAGTGAAGAGCTATGGCGTCGAGGTCGTCGATTCCATCCAGGAGGTGCTCGACAAGGTCGACTGCGTGCTGCTGGAGACAAATGACGGTCATCCGCATCTTGAGCAGGCGGCCGAGATCTTCAAGTCCGGCAAACCATGCTTCATCGACAAGCCTCTTGCCGCGACTCTTGGCGAGGTTCTGGCCCTCTGCGAGCTGGCCAAGAGATACAATGTGCCTGTGTTCTCATCATCCGCATTGAGATTTTCGAAGAATACCGCAGCCATCAGGAATGGCGAATATGGCAAGATATTTGGGGCTGACTGCTTCTCTCCGCACCATCCTGAGCCGACCCATCCGGATTTCGGTTTCTATGGCATACACGGCGTCGAGAGTCTCTTCGCCGTGATGGGACGTGGCTGCAAGGAAGTGTCCCGCATGCATTCTGATATGGGCGACATCGTCACCGGTGTCTGGGATGACGGCCGCCTCGGCACATTCCGTGCGCTGACCGTAAAGCCTAGCATTTACGGAGGTACAGCGTTTACCGAGAAAGGTACTGTGGCCGTTGGAGGATATGAGGGTTATTTCTGCCTCCTCGAACAGGTCCTGAAGTTCTTCGAGACCGGAGTTCCTCCGATCGAGGTGGAGGAGACCATCGAGATGTTTGCGTTCATGAAGGCTTCCAACATGAGCCTCGCCAAGGGCGGCAAGACTGTTGCTCTCGAAGAGGCTTACAAGGCTGGCTGGAAAGAGGCGAAGAAACTTCTCAAGCAGTACAAATAGTTTTTGACTTCATTAAGTGCACGCTGTGCCGGCCCCGGTGCGGCGTGCATTTTTTTTGATTGCGCGTTACGCACTTCGTTACCTATATTACGTACCTTATGTTGTTAGATAAAAAGAACTATATGGCTGCACCTCTGGATGACCAGTTGATGTCCAAGATCAAGGAAGGGGATACTGCCGCGTATGAGAAGTTTTTCCGTCGTGAGTATGCCCGTCTGGTCGGTTTTGCCTGCCGCTTCCTCAAGAACCTCGAGGTGGCGGAGGACATCGTGCAGGACGCCTTCTTGAAATTCTGGCTGAACAGGGCGTCGCTCGACCTCAGCAAGTCCGGCCAGAACCTCCTCTATGTCATGGTCCGCAATGCATCCCTGGATTATATCAGGTCCAGGTATTCATCAGCCGAGTCCATAGGGCAGAACAGCACCGGCATGGAGAGCAAGGATCTCGCACCTGATGAGGCTCTGGACGCCAAGGAACTTGAGTCGCGCATCGCGCGTGGCATAGCGGCCCTGCCGCCACAGAGACAGCTCGTGTACAGGATGAGCAACGTGATGCACATGACGGCCAAGGAGATTGCAGAGCAACTGAACATATCCGAGCGTACGGTGCAGAAGCATATAGAGCTTGCCAAGAAAGATTTGAAAAAGGATTTGAAAAAAGATTTCTCGTAATGGATATCAGCAAGGAAATAATCATCAGATATATGGATGGCAAGTTGTCCGAAAAGGAGAACCTTGCTGTCCAGACCTGGATTGCGGACCATCTCGATGATGAGATGCTGCTCTCCTGCCTGGATGAGTATTATGCGGCATACAGGAGCGAGAGGGCATATGAGAAGCTTCAGGAGGACTCCCTGAAGGCGTTGAAGACGCGTCTGGGCATCGGAAAGAGCCGCAAGATGGCGGCTTATGCACAGATTGCCGGGCTCTGCATCGCATTGCTCGTCATACCTTTCGTGACGCATAGGTTGTCTGTCAACTATGCCCGTGAGCATCAGCCGGAATGGGTTGAGGTCAACGTGCCATACGGCCAGACTCAGAAGGTAACGCTCAGTGACGGTACGTCCCTGTTCCTGAACGCAGGCACCAAGTTGATGTATCCTGAGACCTTCTCCGGCCGCAAGAGGGAGATTTTCCTCGATGGCGAGGCTCTGGCCGACATCGCGAAGGACAGCGAACACCCGTTCATCATACGCTCCGGCTCGTCGCAGGTGAGGGTTACTGGCACCAAGTTCAACTTCAAGTCGTTCCAGCAGGACAATGCGGTTGAAATCGCGCTTCTCGAAGGCTCTGTCGAGTACACCTGGGACGATGCGAGTGACAGCAAGAACGTCAACCTCAAGGCCGGGGACCTGATGCGTTACGACAAGAGCGAGGCCCAGGTCAACATTTCCGCGTTCAACGTGGACAAGTTCAAGTCCATCGAAAGCGGCCATCCGCTGCGCTTCTTCAACGAATCGCTCGATGACATCGCATCGGTGCTCGAACGCACATTCGACAAGAAGATAGTCATTGCGGACAAGGAGCTTGCCAAGACCCCTTACCTCGCATTCTTCCTAAACAACGAATCACTGGACGATATCCTTTCCGCTCTCAACACTTTCGGCAATATGACGATATTCGAGAGGGGAGACATAGTGATAATTGACAAATCACAACACTAATAACTTAATTATTATGGTAAAAACAAACACTAACACTTACGGCAAGTCACCTGCCTACATCTCGCCATGTGCCGAGGTGCTAAGAATCAATGCGGAGGATATCCTCTGTATGAGCGGTGGCACTGAAGGTATCGGTGAGGGGACCGGAGGATGGTTCGACGGCACCGAGAATCTAGGTAACGGAGACACCACAGGATGGTTCTGATCCACATTTTCAATCAATCATTAAAGCAAATCCAAACGAACATGAAAAAGAACATAGTAACCGTACTGCTCGGAGCAGCAGTCCTCACACTTTTCGCCGGCTGTAACAAGGAGCAGATCGCCGGTAATGAAATGCCTTCGCAGAAAACTTTCACTGCAGTGATCGAAGGCTCTGCAACCAAAACCGTCCTGAACCGCTCCACTGTCGGCGGCAAGGTCGAATGGGTTGCCGGTGACGTCATCGTCATCAACGAGCCCGGATGCAACTACAAGGCTACACCTACCGCATCCAACCCTACCATCGCAGAATTCACAACAGACAGTGATAAAGAGGCGGTCCCTGTCGACGGCATGTACTATGCATGGTACCCATACAACCTCGTTCCTGACGGAGCTGAGTCCTTCGTGCTTAATGATAAATTCATTTCAAACGGCACGAACCTCGGTCTGTCATATCCTATGTATGCAGAAAGCAACACCACGAATCTCGAGTTCAAGAACATTTGCGGCCTTCTCGAGATCACTCTCAAAGGAAGCAAGCCTATAGACCGCATCGAGGTGTCTGACGCTGAAAAATCCCTCAGCGGAGCATTCTCAATAGAAAACTTCAACGCCGTCATCGCAGACCACTCCACAAAGGCTTCCATGACACTTCTCTGCAAGAACACCAAGCTCACCGCAGAAGGCGTCACATTCTATCTCCCTGTTCCTCCTGAGACCTACAACAGCCTTAAAATCAAGGTTTATTCCGGAGACGGATTCACCTTCGAGGCAAGCGCTCAGAAAGCCGCTACCATCGAGCGCAGCACGATTTATCATCTCGAGTTCACTCCGAACCTCGGAGACAACAACCACGAAGGCGTACAGCTGTGGGAGAACGGTCCGTTCTTCGCTACCACCAACATCGGTGCAACTTCGTCAACCGACCCGGGTCTCTATTTTGCATGGGGAGAGCAGAGCGGCTATCGCAGGGTAGCGGACGGAAATGGTGGTTTCTACTATGAGGGAGAAAACCCTAACCGTACATTCAAGACAGAACTTCCTGACTATAAACATAGCCTTGACTTCTCTATGCTTGATCTGACAGGTGCAAACAAAGACCAAGATGCTGCCGTAGCTCTCTGGGGTGACGGATGGAGAATGCCTACACAGAGTGAAATCGAATATCTCAAGAGTCTCAATCCTACAATCACCACCATCACCGAAGGTGACACTACTATCGGATTCACCGTCACAACTGAAAAGGGAAGCGTGACCTTCGCATTGTCAGGCCTCCTCAATAAGGTTACAGCCTCAGAAGCCCTCGGTTCATCAGGGTCCGCCCACTTCTGGACCTCAACAAAGATCGGTCCAAGCCACAATGCATACAGGGCCGGTGTCAACGGAAGCGGCGTCTCCACAAAGTCAAATGCAGAGTATAACGGTATGCCGATCCGTCCTGTACGCGACGCCCAGTAAATCATCATTTCAATGAAATAATCTCGCGAGGGTGTATTCTTCCGAGGATGCACCCTCGTTTTTAACTTAAATCAAACAATCGGACGAGAACATGCGGAGAACTAAACTTTTGGCGTGCATCGCTCTTCTCTGGGGGATGAGCCTGGGCCTCAATGCCCAGAATATCAATCTCAAGTTGAACAATGTCAGCGTCAAGGATGCCATAGCTGCAGTATCCCAGGAAACTGGCTACTCCATTGTTGTCAAGACCAACTCGGTGGACCTCGAGAAGAAAGTGTCGGTCGAAGTCAGAAATGCATCCATCTCGGATGTGGTCAACAAGATATTCGTCAACCAGGGCATCATCTGGTCGATCAACGGCAAAACCGTAGCGGTGGACAAGAAAAGCGAGCAAGCCAGACCGGCTCCACAATCTCCGGTTCAAAAATGCAGCGGAACGGTCACAGACTCAACCGGAGAACCTCTTGCTGGTGTAGTCGTGATGGTGAAGGGGTCGAGCACCTCCGCTATCACCGATCTTGATGGAAACTTCAGCATCGCGGTAAAGACTGGTTCCCCGCTGGTAATCAGCTGCCTGGGCTATCAAGACACTGAGATTACCGCGTCACCCAGCATCTCCGTATCATTGAAAGACAGCGTCGAGTACCTCGATGAGGCAGTCGCTGTCGGATACGGCACCATGAAGAAGAAAGACCTCACCGGAGCCATTGCCCACGTCAATGCCATGGAGGTGCAGGCCACTGCTCCAAGAGCCGTGACGGATGTACTTCGAGGACGTGTCGCCGGTCTTCACCTGTGGCAGGGAACTGACGTTTCCGGCAACACCAACACCATCAAGGTCAGAGCACAGAATTCCCTCTCAGGAGCAACCGACGCCCTCATCGTTCTGGACGGTGCGGTGTTCTCAGGACTTCTCGCCGATATCAACCCAGCTGACATAGAGAGCATCGATGTCATGAAGGATGCCTCGTCTGCGGCCATATATGGATCGAACGCTGCGACCGGTGTCATCCTCATAACAACCCGCAAAGGAGAAACCGGCAAACCCAAGATCAACTTCTCCTCCAATGTCGGCCTGGCCCACAACTGGAGCCGTTCCGAATTCCTTGACGGCGAGAGCTTCCTCGACCTTCGCAAAGAGGTGGCCTACAGCAAGCTCAGCGAATCGGACATGGTCAAGAAGAAGGGGATGTATGACAACCCGTATGCCCTTACTGACATATCACAACTTGACTGGTACAATATCGGGCGTTTCATCAAGGCCAAGACCATTCCGGAGGGCACGGACCTCACAACCATGTGGCTGACGCGTCTCGGGTTGACCGAGAGGGAGATAGAGTGCTACAAGAACGGAATAGAAACCGACTGGGGAAGCTATCTTTTCCCGAAGGCCGCCCTGCAACAGCAATATCAGGTCAGCATCTCCAACAGGAATGACAAATGCTCATTTTTCACTTCCTTCGGCTACACCGACAAAGAAGGCACACAGGCCGGTATGGGATACAGAGCGCTCAGCGCCCGTGTCAATATCGACGCCTATATCACCAAATGGCTCACCATCGGAACCAACACGATGCTGACCCTCAGGGATAACAGCCAGACACAGACCAGCGACACCAGACTGAACCTGTCTCCATACACCACCAATGACATTGACGATCCTGAAAGCCCATATTTCAGATACACTACGGGGACAAGCATCACCAATCCATTCCTGGCCGCCAAATATATGGACAAAGACGGGAAGGACGTTCTCATCAACTCAAATGTCTTCGCCAAGATCTCCCTTCCCTGGGGCTTTGAGTTCAAATCCACATTCACTCCGACCCTCTCTTACCAAAGACTCTATACACATCAATCATCGGAGAACCCACAATGGGTGGAGAGCAACATCATTGCCAAAAGGGAGCATGCCGAAGGTTTCAACTGGCAGATAGACAATGTCTTGAGCTGGAGTAAAACCTTCGGAAACCACAGGATGGAAGCCACTTTCATCCAGAATGCAGAGCAGCGTTTGAGCTGGTATACCCGGGCATATGGATGGGACTTCTATCCGGATGACCAGCTTAGTTATCACGGCCTGTACAATGCGCAATCCACCTCAGTGGGCTCTAATGACACTTATCAGACAGCGGATGCCCTGGTAGGTAGATTGTTCTATCAGTTCAAGGGGCGCTATATGATCAATGCCTCCGTCAGAAGGGACGGTTACTCCGAATTCGGAGCGGATTACAAGAGAGGTACCTTCCCGGCCGTGGGTGCCGCCTGGACATTCACGGAAGAACCGTTTGCAAAAGGTTCCAAATGGCTCAACTATGGAAAACTGCGCGCATCCTGGGGTATAAACGGACACAGAAACCTGCAGGTCGGCGACGGCCAGGCAAAAATCTCTACCAACACCAATTACACCCGCATCAATTCCGAAGGAAAGGCGGAAACTCTGGCAGGGAGCCTTATCAATGCCTCCAACACCGGGCTCAGATGGGAGAAGACTCAATCTTACAATCTGGGTCTCGATTTCGGCATGTTCGAGAACCTGATTGACGGCTCCGCAGAATTCTACGTGGCGAACACCACAGACCTCATAGCCCAGAGGACGATGCCGACCATCACCGGCTACGGAGGCACCTGGGACCTGGTCAAAGCCAACGTAGGCGATATGCGCAATCACGGATTCGAACTTACGCTGAACATACATCCAATCAAGAACGAAAACCTCAAGTGGGATTCGACCATAATGTTCGAGACTTACATGAGCAAACTCCTCCACCTCGGCTACGGGATTGAATACATCTATGACGAGGACGGCAATTTGATCGGAGAAAAAGAAGCTGATGACGTGACCAACGGCTGGTATGTGGGTCATTATCTTTCCGAAGTGCGGGATTATGAGCAAGATGGAGTATGGCAAAAGGATGAAGCTGAAGAGGCCGCCGTGTATGGCTGCAAACCGGGAGATTTCAAATATGTGGACCAGAACGATGACGGAGTGCTCAATGATGATGACAAGATTTTCATGGACAAGCCTAACAGCTCCAGATACAACGTCTCCTGGCAGAACAACCTCACCATATGGCAAAACCTGTCGCTGTCTTTCCTTCTTTATGCCCATCTGTATCAATGGGGAGAATTCAACCAGGCCGCCAACCAGGTATCCTCAAATTACAACTGGTACGCCCAGCCTATCTGGACGGAAGACAATCCGACGGACGATTATGCGAGGCTGAACTCCATCAATCTCGGCAACCACTGGCTGAGACGGGACTTCGTGCGGGTCGACAACATCACGCTCAGCTATTCCATACCTCAGCGCCTGCTCAGAAAAATCTCAATATCTTCCGCCAACATATCATTGACGGCCCGAAACCCGTTCATGTTCACCAAATGGCCTATGGGAGACCCTGAGAACTACCGCAACTATGGTTACGGCTTGAAAACTTATACCTTGGGACTCAATATTTCGCTGTAATAACACCTGATGGAAATGAAACGTTTTTCTGAATATATTCTAGTGATCATCTGCATGGCTTTCCAGATGATTTCCCTTCAGTCCTGCAGTGAAGACTGGCTCCAGCCGAAATCTTTGTCAAGCCTGACGTTGGACAACATGGCGACCGACTATGACACCTTCAGTGCCCTCATTCCTCCTTGCGAGAAGAACATGAGAGGCTTTTTCATCGGCAAGATGAATCCCATGACCGAGCAGATGGCCATGTCGGACGTGGCGGTGGCAGGAAGAACCGACTGGGGCGGATTACAGGTCATGATCGACTTGGACACTCAGCTCACGCCTCAGTATCCGGGGCAGAATTCTACTGGGAGCAATATCTTCTATCATCAGTATGCCTGGAAGTATTATTGGATGGGACTCAGATTCGCCGGTGCCCTGATAAGCAGGCTTTCCATCGCCGAGGACAATCTTACTCAGGAAGAGATAGACTATTTCAAGGGCCAGGGGCATTTCCACAGGGCCTGGATATATTACAATCTCGTCAACGAGTTCGGCGACGTGCCGTGGATGGAGGGAGAGCCTTCCCAGTACAAGACGGACTATTACAGTTATGACCGCTGGAGCATACTGGAAGCAATCGAGAAAGAGGCCCGGTTCGCATATGAACATCTGCCGGAGACTTCCGACCGTGGGTGCGTGAACAAATGGGGCGCCGCCGTGCTGTACATGAAGATCCTGATGTGCAACCTTAAGTGGGACGAAGCGATCAAGATCGGAGAACAAGTCATAGAGGCCAGGCCGATGATGACGAAGAAGATGGTGGCATCCAGCACCAATCTCCAGTTCGACCTCCATTGCTATGACGCCAAGTTCAATATGAGCAACACAGAGGGCATCCATTACGTTGTGACGGCTGTCGGGACCACCGATAACGTGCGTTGCTATG
Organism: Candidatus Cryptobacteroides sp.; assembly: GCA_045627265.1. GTDB lineage: Bacteria > Bacteroidota > Bacteroidia > Bacteroidales > UBA932 > Cryptobacteroides. Next base: position 1,723 of record JAZQNI010000044.1, on the reverse strand, counting down.
TCACAAGGGAATGTACTCCGAACTGGTGCAGTTCCATATTCATCGCTCCTAACGGGATGAGAGGCACTGAGGAAATCATTTCTGAATCCAAGTACGCAAAGACCATCTATGACAACGGATGGCTCTACAACCGCGGCCAGGGCTCAGTACGCCCGTCCAACTACTACCAGTATGATGTATGGACCGATGCAGAGGCCAATGACCAGCGCGGGCGCTTCAATAAAGACAGCTGGAAAGGCACATGGGATCTGTACTACAATCAGAAATCAGCAGGGGATTATTATCTTACACATATCCAGAAGCCGGACAATATGTCTGTGGCTGACACCATGCAGTGCTGGTACTCCTGGCCTCAGTACAAACTTTACGTACCTGACCCGGACTATACGGAGATCAAGAACGGAGGACAGACGCCGTGGTATGTATATCGTACCGCCGAGGTATATCAGCTGATTGCCGAGTGCTATTACTGGAAAGGCGATCTCGCGAACGAGGCCAAGTATCTCAATCCTGTCAGGGAGCGTGCGGGAGCCAAGCCGTACACGAGCGTCAAGGGTATAGAAGAGATCCTCGCTGAGCGCGCGAGGGAACTCTTCCACGAGGAGTTCCGTCACAACGAACTTGTGCGCATATCATACACCTATGCCAAGACCGGCAAGCCATGCGAAGCCACCGGCTACACTTACTCCCTGGACAAGTTCAGCGGAAACGGCGGTGATGGCGAGAATCTCAAGGCCAACGGCTACAACTTCTTCTATGACTGGGTTACAGCACACAACGGCATCTTCAACAGAGGCGTGATCATCTCGGACTATGAATACAGGATGAGCGTCCATCACGTTCTTTTCCCTATCCCGGAATACGCCATCACTGAGAACTGTACGGGCGTCATCAACCAGGCTCCCGGCTATGTCACGATCAAATCGAGACAGACTCCGCGTAAAGTGAAATGATGAAACGTTTGCTCCTTGCGGCATTGGCGGCAGCCACCGCCGGTTGCATGCAGGTCGGGACCGTGATTCCCGACCTGCCTTGTGGGTGGTGTACCTGCTCCTCCCTGGAAGGCGGGAACTACGAGATGAGAGGAGGCGGGAACGGGAAGTCAGTGACCCTGACCGCCGGGAGCGGAGACTCGCGGGATGTGTTGGAGCAGGCTATAATGCAGAATGATGTCATCATCCTCGACGGCAGCGAAGGCCCGTTCGTCGTCTCAAAGACCATCAAGTTTGAGAATGTCGCCCATAAAACCATCATCGGCATCAACGCTGCACAGATCCGCACCAAGCTTGAGATGAACGATGACATCCGTGCCCTGATACAGGAGAAGGTGCCCTCCTGCCTTAGCTCCACCAGCGGCGGGGGCATTCTCAGCAACGGCAAGGCAGTCAGGGAAGAGCAAGCATTCCGCACACGTCAGGCATTGATCGACTATACCGGAGACCAGGAGGAAGGCTTCCGCAATGCGGGGATTTTCAAGTTCTGGTCAGGATGCGAAGATCTCATCATACGTAATATAGCTTTCGTCGGTCCTGGATCCCTGGACATCGACGGTAATCATTTGATCGAATTCGCCTTCGGAGCCCATCATATATGGATCGACCATTGCAGTTTCATCGATGCACAGAGGACATCTCTGTATTTCGGGGCCAAGTCGGATTTCGCAAGCGTGACTTGGTGTACATTTGATTATACCGAACGCTCATTGAGCCATCGGCTCTCCACT
>JAZQNI010000043.1:0-65273 GCA_045627265.1 Candidatus Cryptobacteroides sp. | reverse complement strand
ACCGGAATGGATGCCCTCATATTTCAAAGCCATAATCTTATCCAGCTCCTCGCGCGTCAGATACACATTGTCAACCTCAATCCTGGTGCCCTTGAACTTCTTGTCTTTCCACAGATCATTATGATGATATCCCTCGATTTGGGCAGTGTAGAGAATCGCCTTGAGCTCCTTGACGCACTTGCCGACCGAATTGATGCTGTACCCGTCAAACACCTGCTTACCGTCCACAACCTTCGTCTTGGTCATTAGGAAGGACGTGTAATCATAGTAGCACTGCATATCGATATCATCGAAGTCATAGACCTTCTTGACCTTCTTCTGGAAAGCCTTCCACTGATTCATCGCAGTCACAATGGCACGAATGGTTGAAGGCGCATACTTCCGGCTCTTGTCAGTCATACGTGCCCCGGACTTGATCTGCGAGATATACATATCAATATACTTCGCCAGAGTCATTCTTTTGGCCTCAGCTTCCTTGCGGGCGGCTTCCTCCTCAGCCGCCTTCTGCTGATCGTGAATCTCACGATAAACCACACCTTCAACAATCTCGTGAACATCCTGTGCACCGAGAGACTTGCCGGTAGAGAGAAGACCATCGATGATTGACCGGATTTCATCCGTATCATCAAAAATCTTCTTGACATCGGGATTCTGCTTCAGTTTCTCAAACTTCGGGTCATTCTTGTCGAAGTTCCAGACTGAGGGTTTAACACGGATTGGAGTCTTCTGCTTGACGTCAACTTTGGGCACTCGATTCTGTACCCTGATGCGGATGATGGAGAGTCCATCTTTGTCCGGAGCATCCAAAAAATACTTAACTGCCATACGTTTTCAATGTTTTAAAAGTCGTATTACAAATGTAGGAAAGATTTGGAGACTTTCCTACAATTTTCCTACAAATCATCAAAAACATTGAAATTTATTGGAAACAACTTTCTATCTTTGTATTGGTAATCAAGCACTTAAATTCTAATGCCCTCTAAAGGTTTCTATAAAAAAGGTCCGCTACGCACCTCACGAAAACCTCAATGGAATACGTTCTGTTGAGGTTTTTCTTTTTGGGTTGATCTTTTTATTTGTCGAGGAAGGCGAGGATTTCTTCAAGGTCGCCTGAGACAAGGTCGAACAGCTTGTACATCAGCTCTGCTTCCTGCATCTCCGGGATGTAGGCGATGGTCCTGCGGCCGCTGCCAGCCATCCATCCGGCTTCAGTGTGTGCGCTTCTGCCGCATGGAAGCACAAGCACACAGGTGTCGGCCCATTCCAATGCCGCCATGTCGTTTGCGAACTGCTCCCTGGAAAGCGGATGCTCCAGACCTTCGCGATACTGGCTGACCTCCCATTCCATATAGCCCGGATCGACGTCTGACCAGTGGAAGCCTTTGCCGTGAGGCGGGTTTCGGAAATCATATACTTCGTGTCCTGCCGCGCGGAGGCTCTCGACGACTTGTGGATAATGCTGGTTTCTCCAGCTGCTTGCTACGTAGATCTTTGCCATGGCTTGGAAATCTTGTCAAGCCAAATATAGGCAAAAGACCGTGAAATACGAAGAAAGCCCGCATCACTGCGGGCTTTTTATCGGTTAGTTAGTAGTGTATTACCTAAAAGAAGGTTAATTGTTGGTTAGTATCTCTTAAGAATTAAGAGTTGAGTGTTGTCATTTTTCGAGTGCAAATATACTGCGATTTTTTTACTCTGCAAATCTTTTTGCGAAAAATATTGAAAAAATATTTTTTAGTTTATTAAAATATTTAATAAATGGTCTTAAAAAGTAAAAAAACATCGCAGGAGAAGCCTCCTATGATGTTTTCGCTTTATTATTCGGGAATCTGTTATTTCTGTTTGAGAAGTTCCGGCCTCAGAAGCCTTGTCCTTTCGATGGCCTGCTCGTCCTGCCAAGCCTGAATCAGTTTCGGGTTGCCGCTGAGCAGCACGTCCGGGACTTTCCATCCGTTGAATTCCGCCGGACGTGTGTAGATCGGAGGGGAGAGGAGGTCGTCCTGGAAACTGTCGCTGAGTGCGGAGGTCTCGTCTGTCAATGCTCCCGGTATCAGACGGACGATGGCATCTGTCACAACCGCGGCAGGGATCTCTCCTCCGCTGAGCACGTAGTCGCCGATTGAAATCTCCCTGGTGATGAGGTGCTCCCTGATCCTGTGGTCGATGCCCTTGTAATGGCCGCAGAGCAGGATGAGGTTCTCCTTGAGCGAAAGATCGTTCGCGATGCCCTGGCTGAGTCTCTCACCGTCGGGGGACATGTATATGATTTCGTCATAATGTCTCTGTGAAGTGAGTTCCTCGATCATCTTGAACACCGGTTCGACCATCATCACCATCCCCGCGTCTCCGCCGTAGCTGTAATCGTCGACAGTCTTTCTCGGGCCGAGGCCGTATTTGCGGATGTTGTGGACATTGATTTCGACGAGCCCTTTCTTGACCGCCCGTCCGACTATCGAATGGCTGAGCGGACTCTCCAGCAATTCGGGTACTACTGTCAGAATATCTATACGCATGACAAATTCTATAAAGTCCTGCAAAAATAGATAATTAGTTCAAATTTTTGATATATTTGCATTTCCTAACATTATTATTTTAACATTGAAACTCTATTTGTTATGAGCGAAACAAACATTCCTGATGTAAACACATCAGACGTACTTGAAGAAAAGGACGAAAATACTGTGGAGACCCAGAAGCCTACGATTTCCGAAAAAATCGCCGAAATGGTCCAGGACGTGGTGGAAGACGCCAAAGAGCTGGCCGGTGACGTGGCGGAGAAGGTGGCCGACGTTCTCGACGACGTGAAGGATGCAGTGTCCGACGCTGTCGATGATGTCAAGGACAAGGTCAATGAAGACAGCATCAAGAACTTCGCCGACAAGTCGCTCTCCGAGCTCGTAGACCTTTTCGGCAAGATCGAGGAGGATGTCGACCGCATGAAGAAGTCCAAGGAGGTTGAGGCCATCAAGTCAGCTTTCTACAAGAAACTTGTCAAGGAAAAGGTCGAGGCCGGTCTGGTCTCTCCTCAGGACGAGCAGACTGAAAGCTATGACGAAGAAGCTGCTGCAGATTCCGAGAATGCCGAAGCTGCACCGGCCGACGGTGCACAGCTCAACCCGTTCCAGGCCATAGAGGCCGCCTTCAAGTCGAAATACGCTCAATACAAGAAGGAAAGAGCAGAATATAACAAGGAGCAGGAAAAGGAGCGTGAGGATAACCTTGCCGCCAAGGAGGCTGTGATCGAAGACCTCAAGGCCCTGGTCGAGAAGCAGGAGGACGTGAACGCCACATTCCCTGCATTCCGTGAGATCCAGGCCCGCTGGAGAGCAATCGGCCCTGTCCCTGCCCAGAAGTTCAGGGATGTGAACGACACCTATCAGTTCTATGTCGAGAAGTTCTACGACATGGTCAAGATCAACCGCGACCTCCGCGACCTCGATTTCAAGAAGAACCTTGAGGCGAAGGAAGCATTCTGCGTGGCTGCAGAGAAACTCTCTGAGAATGAGAATGTCGTATCTGCATTCCATGAGCTTCAGAAACTCCATGAGCAGTGGAAGGAGTTCGGTCCGGTCGCCAAGGAGTACCGCGACCAGATCTGGGACCGTTTCAAGGCCGCCACTGCTGTGATCAACAAGAAATACCAGGCTCATTTCGAGGGCCTCAAGGAAAAGCAGGAGGAGAACCTCGCAGCCAAGACCGTGCTTTGCGAGAAGGTGGAGGAGATCGCTGACAAGGAGGTCGCTTCTTCGACTGAGTGGAATGCTCTCTCCAAGGAAATCGAAGGCATCCAGGCAGAATGGAAGAAGATCGGTTTTGCTTCCAAGAAGGAAAACCAGAAGATATATGACCGCTTCCGTGCGGCTTGCGACAAGTTCTTCGAGAAGAAGCGCGATTTCTATTCTCAGTACAAGGACAGCATGAACGACAATCTCAACAAGAAGATTGCTCTTGTCGAGGCCGCCGAGGCCTTGAAGTCCAGCACCGAGTGGAAGAAGGCTACCGACGAGTTCATCAACCTCCAGAAGAAGTGGAAGGAGATCGGTGCCGTGCCTCGCAAGAAGTCAGAGCAGCTCTGGAAGAGATTCCGTGGCGCTTGTGATGAGTTCTTTGCAGAAAGGGACAAGCAGGCCAAGCCGGAGAACGACTTCTATGGCAACCTCAAGGCCAAGAAGAAGCTCGTCGAGGATATCAATGCATACGTACCTGCCGACGCTGCTGCTGACGAGGCGGCCATGAAGGACTTCTCAGAGAAGTGGCAGGCCATCGGTTTCGTCCCGTTCAAGGAGAAAGAGGCCATCACCCAGGCATACAAGGATGCCATGAACGCCAAGTTCCCTGAACTGTTCGGCAGAGGCATGCGCCGTGGCGGCCGTCAGCAGGCCAAGGCTCCTCGCAGCGAGAAGGAGATCCTTATCCAGAAGTACAATGCGCTTCAGCAGGATATCGACACATACGAAAACAACATAGGATTCTTCGCAATGTCCAAGAATGCAGAGAAACTCCTCGAGCAGATGCAGCAGAAGATAAGTGCCGCCAAGCAGGAACTCAAGGAGCTTGAGGAGAAGATCAGGTCAGTAGAAAGCGAGGAAAACAATGGATAAAAATTCGGTAACAGGTTTCATTCTCATAGGCCTGATCCTTTTCGGCTTCACCTTCATGCAGTCCAAGAGACTCCAGAAGCAGGCCGCATATCAGGCACAGTTAGATTCGATCGCACTTGCGGAAAAGATAGCCTACCAGGCTGAGATGGATTCCGTCGCGGCGCTTGGCGCCTTGGCGGACACCCTCGGGGTTACGGCTCAGGAGACTCAGACTTCCATCTACAAGGACGCATCCCTGGATGCCGCCTATACTGCGGAAGCCACCAGCTGCACCCTTGAAAACGACAAGGTCGCTGTGACTTTCACGACCAAGGGCGCCCAGCCTTCGTCCGTGCTCATCAAGGGTTTCCAGACATACACAAAGGAAGACCTCTACCTCTTCAAGGAGGGTATGAGCAACTATTCCGTCAATGTCTATGTCAACGAGTTCATCAAGTCTTCTGACTTCGTGTTCGAGCTTGCAGAAAAGACCGACACCTCTGTCGTGATGCGTCTGCCTTTCGCTCAAGGCGGATATATCGAGCAGAAATACGTCCTTCCTGCCGGTTCCTACCAGGTGGCCAACACCCTGTCGTTCGTAGGCATGGAGAACACTCTTCCTAAGAATGTGTCCATGCTCGACGTAGACTATTCCATGACGATTCCTCGTCTTGAAAAGGGCTTCAAGAACGAATCGCAGTACTCCAAGCTCGATTTCTATTTCGACGGCGAGAAGAAGCCGGTCGAGATCGGCCGTGGCCGCAGCTCGTCCAAGCGCATAGACTCCAAGCTCAGCTGGTTCGCGTTCCAGCAGCAGTTCTTCTCTGCGATCGTACGGTCTAAGCAGGAGTTCGCTTCCGGTGAAGTCGCCATCAATTTCTTCCAGGCGGACGACGAAAGCCATAACCTGATGACCTGTACCGCCAATATGCGTGAGGAGATCAACAGGGTCAATCCTTCGGACATCGAGCTCGAGTTCGAGTTCTATTTCGGGCCGAACCATTTCAACGTGCTCAGGTCTTTCGATCAGAAGTACGAGAAGATCATCCCTCTGGGAGGTTCGCTTGTCGGCTGGTTCACGAGGTATGCCATCATTCCGATGTTCAACTTCTTCCACAAGTTCATCGGCAATTTCGGCCTCATCATCCTCCTGATGACCATCGTCATCAAGCTCGTGGTTCTTCCGCTTACATACAAGTCTTATTCTTCCTCCGCCAAGATGTCGGCTCTCAAGCCTGAGATCGAGAAGATCAATGAGAAGTATCCTAAGCAGGAAGATGCCATGAAGAAGCAGCAGGCCACGATGGACCTGTACAAGAGGGCCGGGGTCAGCACGATGGGAGGATGTCTCCCGATGCTGCTCACTTTCCCTATCCTGTGGGCGATGTTCCGGTTCTTCCCTGCATCCATCGAATTGAGGCAGCAGCCTTTCCTCTGGTGCCAGGACCTCAGTGCCTATGACTCCATTGTCGATTTCGGAAGTCGTGTCCCTCTCATCGGTGACCACCTCTCCCTCTTCGCTTTGCTGATGGCCGTGACCATGTGGGGCTACTCCAAGATGACCACCGCCAACCAGGCCACCAACGACCCGAGTGCGCAGAGCATGAAGTTCATGAGTCTCTGGATGATGCCGATAATGATGTTCTTCATCTGTAACAACCTTTCGGCTGCACTCAGTTACTACTACTTGCTCTCCAACATCTTCACGATGATCGAGAACTTCATCATCAAGAAGTTCTTCGTCCATCCTGAAGAGATACTTGCCAAGGTCAAGGCTTCGGCCGGAAAGCCGTTGCCTAAGTCCAAGTGGCAGCAGCGTCTCGAGGAAGCGCAGAAGATGCAGCAGGCTCAGCAGCGTGCACAGCAGAACAGAAGATAGATGATAAAGGAAAATCTACATAATGTAATGGAGAAACTGCCATCAGGAGTAAAACTGGTGGCAGTTTCCAAATATCACCCGTTGGATGATATCCTGGAGGCGTATGCGGCAGGGCAGCGCGTGTTCGGTGAGAACCGGCCGCAGGAACTGCTGGAGAAGGTCAATGCGCTGAAGTCGGCCGATAATGCTCCGTCCGACATCGAATGGCATTTCCAGGGACATCTGCAGACCAACAAGTTGAAGATGGTGCTGCCGTATGTCACGCTTGTGCATTCGGTGGATTCACTGCATCTGCTCCAGGAAATCGAGAAATGGGGGAAGTCGAACGGCAAGGTGACGGACGTCTTGCTCGAACTGCACATCGGAGCAGAGGAGACCAAGCAGGGCTTCTTCGAAGAGGAAGTCCTGGACATACTTTTCGATGCGGACAAGTTCAAGCATGTGCGCTTCAGGGGGCTGATGGGCATGGCGTCGCACACAGACGACAGGGAGCTGGTCAGAGCGGATTTCATACGCATAAAGTCGTTCAAGGACTATCTTGATGACCTGTTCCCGGAACTGGAGTCATTCACCGAACTTTCGATAGGTATGTCGGATGACTTCGACATAGCGGTCGGATGCGGCTCCACAATGGTCAGGGTCGGCACGGCCATCTTCGGCCCCCGTCCCCAGAAACAAGAATAATATAATAGCGACAATATGAAAAGAATCATTCTCATTCTCGCAGTCCTTGCGGCTGCAGTCTCCTGTTCGAAACCGTACGAGTCCCAATATCCGCACGTTACTGCGCACCGTGGCTGCTGGCTCAAGGATCTGATCCCTGAAAACAGCCTTGCAGGCGTGCAGATGGCCAGGAGATTCGGATATCCTTCAATAGAGATGGATGTCAAATATACTCTGGACAGCGTCATGGTTGTGATGCACGACAAGACGATCAACCGCACTATGCGCAACGCGGCCGATTATTCGGAGATCGCAGAGCCTGTAGTCGTCACCGGGACCCCGTTCGAGGAACTCCGCAACAATTATGTGTTTGCCTCCAACGATCCTGCACAGCGAGTGCAGATACCGACGCTTGAGGAAATGCTGCTCGCGTGCAAGGAAAACGGCATCCATCCTGTGCTCCACAGCGAGGTCGCAGAGTCGTACGAGATGGCCAAGGCAATCGTAGGCGATGATTTCACCGCGTTCTCAGTCAACTATGAGAAGATGTGCTATGCCCGTTCGGTTGCTGATTGCGACATTCTATGGGATCCGGACAGGACACCGGCAGAAGAGACCTGCGCCAAACTGACCGAACTCGGTGGCAAGTGCGGCATGTCCACCATGAAATGGAACATGCTTGATGCCGCCTACATCGCCACGATGCGCAGTGCCGGTTATGATGTGCAGTCGTCCATCTTCGTGACTCCACACGAAGTTGATGCCATCCACGATGGCGCCAATATTATATTGTCCGATTTCTGCTGGCTTCAGACGGAAGGACGTGAGACTGTCGGGATGTCGGTCGTCAAGTCCAGGACCATAGAGGCTGGTCAGGAAATCACATTCTCGAGCAGCAAGGAACTCGAGTTCGGCGCAATGGTCGTCGACATGCTGATCTCAGGCAACGCTACAGTAGTTGTCAATGGCGAAAGGACGTATGAGGTCGCGAACGCAGCTCCGGACAAGTTCATCGCCGGATTCAGGGTTGCCGGGATTACTCCCGAGGTAGCAATCACAGCAGGAGAAGGCGGCTGCTTGATCAAGAAAGCCACTATCCGCTTCTACGAAATCTGATTGACATGATCCCAGCTTCCCGCCATATTTTTGCGACCATAGTTGCGTTCGCCATCTTTTTCGTGCCGGCATCGGCCCGCAAAACGATCCATGTTTCTCCAAAGGGGAATGACAATGCTCCTGGCTCTGTCATGAGACCGATGAAAAGCCTCCAGGCTGCTGTGGACAAAGCATCAGCCATGCACGCGGAAGGTGATTCAGATCGCACGGTCCTCATCAGGCTGGCGGCAGGGACATACACCCAGACCAAAGAGGTGCTGTTCGGCGCGGATGATTTCAATCTTGCCATCGAAGGCAAGGGCATCGGTGAAACCGTGATCAGCGGTGCAGTCGTGCTGCCGCAGTTCGTGGCGGGGGAGGACGGAGTCTGGTATGTTAATCTCGATCCGGTGCTTCCTTCCGGAGGGATGGTCGAGCAACTGTTCGTAAATGGCATACGCGCGGTCAGGGCGCGTACTCCGAACGGTACGGACATGTTTGTCACGAATCCGATGACCGAACTCAGGATCGACCCTGTGCCTGATGCAGAGGAGAGACGGAGGGGCTTTTGCGCTCAGTCGATGCGCTTGTCCGCCGATGCCATGGCTGCCGTTGAAGGCGCCGCTCATCAAAAACCATCCCAGATTATCATCAACTTCCTTCATGCCTGGGACCTCACCCGCCGTTATGTCGAGTCTGTTTCCTTTGCGGATTCGACCATCGTCGTGGTCGGCAGCGGGATGAAAACATGGAACAGGATGGATCGCTGCTCGCAATTCTACTTCGAGAATGACAGATCGTTCCTGGATCAGCCGGGCGAATACTTCTATGATGAGTCCACCGCTATTCTGTACTATATGCCTAGAGAAGGGGAGACGGTGGATAATACTGTCGCATTGATACCTTCCGCGCGCAATCTGCTCATCGTGCGCGGCCGTTCAGATTGTCATGCCAGGAACATTTCGTTCAAGGGTATCAGTTTCTGCCATACCCGCTATTCCACTCCGCGGACCGGGGAAGATCCGGAGCAGGCTGCTGCGGGCAAGGATGCGGCCCTGATGGTCGATTTCGCCGATGGCGTCTCTTTCGAAGACTGCGAAGTGGCACATACCGGAAACAGCGGCATATGGATCCGTGAGGCCTGTCTCGACTGCTCGGTGAAGCATTGCTACATACATGACCTGGGCATCGGCGCTGTCAAGATCGGTGCAAAGGAAAAGCCGGATGACGAAGACCTGCTCCTGACAAGGCGCGTGACCTTGGATAACAACATACTCTGCGGCGGGGGTCGGATGATCCACACCGGAGTCGGAGTTACATTGTTCCAGGCCAGTGACTGTGTCATCACACACAACGACGTCTCGGATTTCTATTATTCCGGCATGTCCATAGGGTGGAACTGGGGCTACTCGCACAGTCCGTCCAAAAGAAACATCGTAAGGTTCAATCATATACATCATATCGGATGGGGAGTGTTGAGCGATATGGGTGGTGTGTACTGCCTCGGACTCTCCGAAGGAACGGAGGTCAGCGACAACGTCATCCACGACATATACTCCTACGGTTACGGCGGCTGGGGCCTGTATACTGATGAGGGGTCGACCGGTATCAAGATGCAGCGGAACCTTGTTTACAATTGCAAGAGTTCCGGATTCCACCAGCATTATGGAGAGGGCAACCTGATCAGCAACAATATCTTCGTGAACGGTTTTCTCGCACAGCTGGAAGCAACCCGTGTCGAGGACCATCTTTCATTCACCTTCTGCAACAATATCGTCTGCTACAAGGAAGGCTGCATGTATGGCATCAAATGGGACCAATGCAGAAGCGACGTACATTCCAACCTGTATTGGAACCAGGCGGGGGAAGTCAGTTTCAATGGACTGACCATGGATGAATGGCGGTCAGCTACGGGCAAGGACACCGGCTCTGTCATAGCCGATCCTTGTTTCAAGGACATTGATGCATCGGATTTCACCATCGTGGATACGAAAGCGGCCGAAAGCATAGGTTTCGTTCCGTTCGACTATTCCCAGTCCGGAGTCTACGGTTCCGAGGAATGGCGCAACCTGGCCGTACTTGATCCGGCCCGTATCGCGGAATATGAATCCGTGGTCGATGGGTATATGAAGAGAATCAGGCTTTGAGTTCTTCGATCATCGCCTTGGCGATGGCCTCGGACGCTCCTGATGTGCCTAGAACGGCACGTATCTCCTTGTAGCCCTCTTCCATCGCGTCGCGATATTTCTTGTCCTCGGTCATGCGCCTGAGTTCCGCGAATACTGCGGCGGTGTTGAAATCCTCCTGGATCAGCTCCCTGAAAACCTGCTTGCCGACTATGAGGTTGCCGAGCGATATGAAGTTGATGTGGTCGCCGACCTTGAGGATGTGGCGCGCGGCCCAGACCGTGATGGCGGATGAACTCCAGCATACGACCTGCGGCGTGCCTATGATGGCGGCTTCAAGCGAAGCGGTCCCGGAATTGACGATGGCGGCATCGGCGTATTTCAGTATGTCGTAGGTTCTTCCGAACATCAGTTCGACGTTCTTTCGCAGCCCGATGTATCCTTCGTAGTCTTCTTTGGAACGTGCGGGAGCACCGGCGATCACCATCTTGCATCCGAGCAGGTCTGCGACTTCCATGCATATCGGCATCATCCTGGATATCTCGCCCTTGCGAGAGCCGGCCAGAAGCGCGATGTATCGGCCTTCGACTGGTCTGCTGTATTCGTGCGAGTCGATTGCATCGATGAGCGGGTTACCCTTGTAGATGAATGGTATGTCGCGTTTCTTGAAGTATTCCTCCTCGAACGGGAAAATGATGAAGAGCTTGTCCACCCATTCCTTCAGCTTGCGGTTGCGCGACTCCCTGGATGCCCAGGTCTTCGGCGCGATGTAGTAGAATACCTTGATGCCGTTCGCGTGTGCGAATTTCGCTATCTTGAAGTTGAATCCGGGGTAGTCGATAAGAATCACGACATCCGGTTGCCAGTCGGTTATGTCCTTCTTGCAGAAGCTGACGTTGCCCAGGAGCTTGCCTGCCTTGGCCAGCACGTCTGTCAGACCCATGACTGCGCCTTCCTTGTAATGGCGGACGAGCCCGCAGTTGATCCTGGCAAGGGCGTAACCGGCCGATTCGAGATGCCCGATGGCCGCGGACATCATCATGTCACCGCCCCAGAACCGTATCTCGGCATCCGGGTCTTCGGCGTAAAGCCCTTTCATCAGGTTGCTTCCGTGCAGGTCTCCGCTGGCTTCTCCAGCTATGATGTAGTATCTCATCTGAATCTATTTTACGAGGCTCTCGATGCCGGCCGATTTCAGCCTGGCTGCTTCTTCACTGTCGGCTGTCATTATGCTGTGGGCCGTGATGGTGATGTATCCGTCCTTTATAAGGTTGACGTCCGAGTACGGGCCGTTCGCAGGATCCTTGACAACCTCGCCTCCCATCACGTAGACCTCTTCTCCTGGTTCGACCTCTGGAAGTGCCGGCATCCCCATGTCCTTGGGTGTGATGCCCTTCTTCTCGAAGATGCTGTAATCGAAAGGAGTGAACTCCTTGACCCAGCGTATGACGCCCTGTCCGGCGATCCGGATGCCTTTCACCTTCTCGGGTTTGACGGCAGGGAAGTTGACATTGTAGTATATGCCGAACCTTTCCGCAGGATTCGCGGTCAGTGCTTCGAAGATTGCGGGGAAATATCTTGCCACAACGCTGAAATCAGCATCCTCTGCAAGAGAGTCAAGTGATACTCCGATGGATGGAAAGCCGGCGAGTGCCGCTTCCTGGGCGGCTCCAAGCGTTCCTGAGTACAGGGCGGCGGTCGCGTAGTTGCCTCCGTGGTTGATGCCGCTCACGACGATATCGGGAAGTTTGTCTTCCATCTCGATGCTTATGCCGAACTTGACGCATGATGCAGGGCTTGCATCCACGTACATCCATTTCTCCGAAGCGCTCTCGCTCAAGGTCTTGACCGCAATCGGCCGGAGTCCCATGGTCACGGCCATCGAGGTTGCGGACTGCACGTGCTTTGGAGCAACCACTGTCAGATCTCCGTAAGGGCGGAGAATATCCACCAGTTCTTTTATTCCTTTTGCCTTGTATCCGTCGTCGTTTGTGATGAGTATCCTCATTTTTGCTTAATTTTATACAAAGATATGGATTTCTCTTTTTTTTTTGATAAATTTGCAAAGATTTTGAGCAAGGTCCGGAAGGCCTGCTTTAGAAGGATGTTAGTTTAACTTTTTTATAAATTTCATTACACAATGATTAAACTTGGTATTAACGGATTTGGCCGTATCGGCCGTATGGTTTTCCGTGCAGCTGTCGAGAATTTCTCACAGGACATTCAGGTAGTAGGTATCAATGACCTCCTCGATCCAGATTATCTGGCTTACATGCTCAAGTACGATTCAGTACACGGCCAGTTCAACCATGACATCAAGGTTGAGGGTAACTACATGATCGTTGACGGCAACAAGATCCAGGTGTTCGCTGAGAAGGATCCTGTAAACATCACATGGGGCGCTCTCGGTGTTGACGTAGTTGTCGAGTCTACCGGTTTCTTCCTCAGAGAGGAACTCGCTTCAGCTCATATCAAGGCTGGTGCCAAGAAGGTCATCATGTCAGCTCCTTCAAAGGACGCTACTCCTATGTTCGTATACGGTGTCAACCACGAGACATACGCTGGCCAGCAGATCATCTCCAACGCATCCTGCCCAACCAACTGTCTTGCTCCTATCTCCAAGGTCCTCAATGACAAGTTCGGTATCGTACGCGGCCTCATGACAACAGTTCACGCTGCTACAGCTACTCAGAAGACCGTCGACGGTCCTTCAAAGAAGGATTGGAGAGGTGGCCGTGGTATCCTCGAGAACATCATCCCTTCTTCAACAGGTGCTGCAAAGGCTGTCGGCAAGGTTCTCCCTGTCCTCAACGGCAAGCTTACCGGTATGTCACTCCGCGTCCCTACATCTGACGTCTCTTTCGTTGACCTCACTTGCGAACTCGCAACTCCTGCTACATACGAGGAGATCTGCGCTGCAATGAAGGCTGCTTCTGAAGGCGAGCTCAAGGGTATCCTCGGATACACCGATGAGGCTGTCGTTTCTACAGACTTCCGCAATGACGCCCGCACATCCATCTTCGATGTCAAGGCTGGTATCCAGCTCGATCCTACCTTCGTAAAGGTTTGCGCTTGGTATGACAACGAGTGGGGTTACAGCAACAAGGTTTGCGAAATGGCAAGAGTTATCACGAAGTAATTTCCTTCAGGATATATCCAATAGGAAGACCGGTCATTACGACCGGTCTTTTTTTGTGCATATTTTTTTGCAAAAGTATTTCATAATCATTTCAAAATACTACCTTTGCACCCGTAAAAAAACAATTTTATGCGTTAAGTTCCAAGAGAGAAAATATTCCAGAAGAGAATGAAGAGATTTTTGTCCTTTCTGACCGCCCTGGCAGTTCTTGCCCCGCTTGCCCATGCGCAGGCCCCTGCGGTCAACAATTATCCCGAAATGTCAGTAATCGCAAGATTCGACTATCCTGTTTTACCCTATGTCTATACCCTTCTGGAAGGTGATCTTGGAGAGCATTTTTCCTACTCCGTCTGCAATCACTGGCTGAACGACGATCCTGCGTCGCTGTATCAGAATACCTGGCATTCCGACAGCTTGGACTGGTGTGACTGGGCCAATGTCACAGCCTCTTTCGGCAACTGGTCCTTCACGCTTGGCAAAGACTGCATGGCCATCGGCACATTCGAAGAAGATGCATATGACTTCGACAGCTACTGGGAGTTGAGTTCCACGTTCTGGAACAATTTCGTGGCATACCAGTGGGGCGGCAAAGTCGCATACACGACACCGTCCGAGAACACTACATTCGCCCTGCAGCTCAGCTCATCACCGTTCGACATCAAGCCGTTCGAGACAGGCCTCAAGGCTGTCAATCTCAAATGGACAGGCGAATACGGCATCTACAGCCCGATCTGGTCAGTCAATACAGTACAGTTCGGCAAAGGCGGATCCGAAAACCTCAACTTGTTCATGTTCGGCAACCAGCTCGCCATCTCCGAGAGCGTCAGCTTCGCATTCGACTGGATCTATAGGATAGGCGGAGCATCCCGGACCGCTCCAGGTGCCTCGGCTGACTCTGAAAAATACTGCGACAACGAAGGCCACACTCTTACATTCGCAGTCAATGCGGACATCTGCGACCACCTCTCGATCATGGCCAAATACGGCTTCGAAAATGCCAAAGGCATTAAGGACGATCTTCTTGAAATTCCTGACAAATACGAATTCGGCGGCCTTTGCCTGCAGTATTACCCGCTCAGGAACAGCCAGGACCTCCGCATCCACGCACTTGCAGCCGCTAACCGTTTCGACCGTCCAGAAATGATGGGAAACGACTGGGAATTCACATTCTCTGCGGGCATCACCTACAATTTCAGTTTGAGTGACCTCATCTTCAACCGATAGAGAGAAATGGCAGACAACGACGTGATCATCCGCATCGAGCATCTCTCGAAATCGTTTGGGGACAAGCTCATCCTGGACGATATCAGCCTCGATATCAAGAAAGGAGAATTCGTTACCTTGCTCGGTCCTTCAGGCTGCGGCAAGACAACTACATTGAGAATCATAGCCGGTTTCACCAAGCCTGATGACGGCGTGGTATATATGGACGGCAAGGACATCAGCACGCTTCCGCCGTACAAGCGCCCGCTGAACACTGTGTTCCAGCGTTACGCGCTCTTCCCGCATCTGGACGTGTATGAGAATATCGCATTCGGCCTCAAGCTCGCGAAAGTGCCTGAAGACGAGATAGACAAGCGTGTGCGCAAGGTGCTCAAGATGGTCTCCATGACCGATTATGAGGACCGTGACGTAGATTCGCTTTCCGGCGGTCAGCAGCAGCGTGTGGCCATTGCCCGCGCGCTTGTGTACCAGCCGAAGGTGCTCCTGCTCGACGAGCCTCTTTCCGCCCTAGACCACAAGATGCGCCAGGACATGCAGATCGAGCTCAAGGAGATGCACAAGAAGCTCGGCATCACCTTCATATATGTCACCCACGACCAGGAGGAAGCCCTGATGCTTTCGGATACCATAGTTGTGATGAACGAGGGCAAGATCCAGCAGATCGGCACCCCGACAGACATCTACAACGAGCCTGTCAATTCGTTCGTGGCCGACTTCATCGGTGAAAGCAACATCCTGAACGGTACCATGGTCAGGGACCGCAGGGTCAGCTTCATCGGACAGGAATTCGATTGCGTCGATGAAGGATTCGGCGAAAACGTGCCTGTGGACGTGGTTATTCGCCCGGAGGATATATACATCATGTCGCATACGGAAGGCGCGCAGTTCAGCGGTGTCGTGAAATCCTGCACCTTCAAGGGCGTGCATTATGAGATGTTCGTCGACAGCGACAGCGGATACGAACTGATGATCCAGGACTACAACGCCTTCGAGGTCGGAAGCAAGGTCGGCCTCCTCATCAGACCGAACGACATCCAGGTCATGCGCAAGGAGCGCACATGCAACACCATCGACACTTGCATGGTGGATGAGACCCACGTCGAGCTTTTCGGTGAACCGTTCGAATGCACTCCTGTCGCCGGCATCGGGGCGGGGGATGCGGTCACGGCCGGATTCTCTTTCGATGCGGTCGACCTCCAGGATCATCAGGAAGACGGCGTAGTCGGCGGAGAGGTGCATTCCATCCTCTACAAAGGTGATCACTACCATCTCACCGTCCTCACGGAAAGCGGTGAGCATCTATATGTCGATACCCAGGATATCTGGGACAAGGGAGACCTCGTGGGAGTGGTCATCGCTCCTTCATCCATTAAACTGACGAAGAGAAATGACGATCAAGAGGTCTAGCTGGAGTGCTCCGTACTTCATTTTCCTGCTGGTTTTCGTGGTCCTGCCTCTGGTCCTGATCGCTGTATATGCGTTCCAGGATGCCTCGGGCCATTTCACGCTGGCTAACATCGGCCGCTTCTTCTCCGACTCCGACGCCCTGAGCACTTTCGCCCTGTCCCTCGAAGTCGCGATAGAGAATACAGCCATCTGCATACTGCTGGGATATCCGGCTGCTTGGATACTCGCCAACAGTGACTTGAACCGCAGTGCGGTCACGGTCGTGCTCTTCATACTGCCGATGTGGATCAATGCGCTCATGCGCACATTGGCGACCGCCGAGCTCTTCAACATGCTTGGCTTCACCCTGGGCAAGGGAACGCTCATCTACGGTATGGTGTACGACTACCTGCCGTTCATGATCTATCCTATCTACAATGTCCTCAACAAGATGGACAAATCCTACGCCGAAGCTGCGGCAGATCTGGGCGCGACTCCTTTCCAGGTGTTCTGCAAGGTCACGGTGCCGCTGTCCATGCCTGGCGTTACCAGCGGCATCCTCATGGTGTTCATGCCAACGGTCAGCACCTTCGCCATCTCCGAATTCCTGACCAACAACAAGATCAAGCTTTTCGGTACGATCATCCAGGAGAACATCAATTCCTCCATGTGGAATTACGGTGCGGCTCTCGCTCTCATAATGCTCGTGATCATCGGTATCACGACTTTGTTCAACGACAATGACGACAGTACTGTCGAAGGAGGGGTAGTCTGATGAAAAAGTTCTTTGCTCAGTCCTATATCTGGATACTCCTCGTCCTCCTGTACGCGCCGCTCGTGTTCATAGCCATTTTCTCCTTCACCGAATCGAGAGTGCTCGGCAACTGGACCGGATTCTCCACCCAGTTGTACCAGAACCTGTTCTCCGGTGGAATGCAGGGAGCTTCATCCCTGATGTCCGCAGTCAAGAACACAGTGCTCATCGCGGTGGCGGCCGCTGTGGTTTCGACCATTCTCGGCACCATCGCCGCCATCGGCATATTCAACCTCAGGGGCAAGAAGAGGAACACCATCCAGTTCCTCAACAACATCCCTATGCTCAACCCGGACATCATCACCGGTGTTTCGCTGTTCCTCCTTTTCGTTTTCCTCGGTGTAAGCCAGGGATATACGACCGTGATCCTGGCCCATATCACCTTCTGCACACCTTATGTGGTGCTCAGCGTGATGCCGAAGCTCGCCCAGATGAATCCGAACGTTTATGAGGCGGCTCTCGATCTTGGAGCGACTCCAGGACAGGCGTTGAGGAAGGTGATGATCCCGCAGCTGAGGCCTGGCATGGTCAGCGGCTTCATACTTGCTTTCACGATGTCCCTGGACGACTTCGCCGTGACCTTCTTCACCAGAGGAACCATCGGCCTGGACACATTGTCCACCTACATCTATACGGATGCCAGGAAGGGTGGTCTCACGCCTGAACTCAGGCCGCTGATGACCATCATCTTCGCCATCATCCTCATCCTTCTTGTAATCATCAACGTCCGCAGAGCGCGTCTGTCGGAGAAATCATCAAAATAACAATCTGCAAATGAAAAAGATCCTTTTCAGCATTGTCGCGGCCCTCATGCTTGTGGCATGCTCTGAAGACAGGTCATCTGTCATCAAGGTGTACAACTGGTCCAACTACATCGACGAAAGCGTAATCCCTGAGTTCGAGCAGTGGTATGAGGAACAGACCGGAGAACCTATCAAGGTCATCTATCAGACCTTCGACATCAACGAGACCATGCTCGCCAAGATCGAGAAGGGACATGAGGACTTCGATGTCGTCTGCCCGTCCGACTATATCATCGAGCGTATGCTCAACGGCGGAATGCTCCTTCCTCTCGACTTCGCGTCCCTCCCGGAAGAGATCAACTACATCAAGAACAACAGATCCCCGTATGTACAGGAAGTGTTCTCCAAGATCAACCCGGACATCGACGCCAACGACTACTCGGTCGCATTCATGTGGGGCACGACAGGAATCCTGTACAATACAAAGTACGTCACAGACGAGGAAGCTTCCACATGGGATGTCCTCCGCAATCCAAAGTTTGCTGGAAAGATCTTCATCAAGGATGCTCCACGTGATGTCTATGGACCTGTCCTGATCTGCCTCAAGAACAAGGAGCTCAAGTCCGGAGAAGTAACTCTCGATGACATCATGCACGACTCTTCAGACGAGTCTGTGGCTGCCGTCGAGGCCTACATGAACCAGGTGAGGGAGCTTGTTGCCGGTTGGGAGGCCGATTTCGGCAAGGAGCAGATGACTCAGGAACGCGGATATCTCAGCTTGAACTGGAGCGGTGACGCCGTATGGGCCATCGAGGAAGCCAAGGAAGTCGGTGTTGACCTCAAGTACATCGTTCCGGAGGAGGGCAGCAACGTATGGTTCGACGGCTGGGTCATACCTAAGTACGCAAAGAATGTCAAGGCCGCTACATACTTCATCGATTTCATGTGCCGCCCGGACATCGCCATCCGCAACATGGATGTCACCGGCTATGTCTCAGCCAACGGCGACATCTCCGTGCTCGAGTCACAGGTCGACGAGTCCCTCGAGCCTATCGATGTATCATATTTCTTCGAGGGTGCTGACAGCGTGCGCGTGGATCCAGCACTCTATCCAGACAAGTCCACCATCGAGTATTGCGCTTTGATGCATGACTGGGGCCAGGATACAGACAAGCTCATCTCCATGTGGAGCAGGGTGAAGGGATCGACAGCCAACTCCATGACGGTCATCATCATCGCCGTGGTCGTTGCTGCCCTTATCTTCCTGGTATTGAGAAAGAAGCTTTCTTCAAAGAAATCCCACGGCCATAAGTCTCACGGCCGGAAATAGGAAATCACTTATGGCGGAGGGCGAGCTCATCTTCCAGGTCGGAGATGTCCACGCCCATCTGCTCGAGCAGCACAAGATAGTGGTAGATGAGGTCCGAAGCCTCGTATATGAAGCGGTCACGGTTTCCGTCGACCGCTTCAATTATGCTTTCTGCGGCCTCTTCACCCACTTTCTTCGTTATCGCCTTGACACCCTTGATGAAGAGCTTGGTGGTGTATGAGCCTTCCGGCATCTGCTCGTGGCGGCTGCGTATCAGCTCCTGGAGCTTGCGTATGAAGCCCTCGTTCTCCGGCGTGTCGAAGCAGCTGGTCGTGCCCCTGTGGCAGGTCGGACCAGCCGGAATGGCCTTGATGAGCAGGGTGTCGGCGTCGCAATCTTGATACATCCCGCAGACTGTAAGGAAGTTGCCGCTAGTCTCTCCCTTGGTCCACAAAGCCTTCCTGCTGCGGCTGTAGAAGGTCACGCGTCCCTCGGCCACGGTCTTTTCGAAAGCTTCCTGGTCCATATATCCCAGCATAAGGACCTTCAGCGTCCTTGCGTCCTGGATGATGACGGGCAGAAGCCCGTCGCCTGTCTTGCTCAGGTTGAAATCTTGAAATGTCATAGTCTTACGTTGATGCCCCTCGCTGCGAGCGCGCCCTTGAGCTCGGGAATTGTTATTTCGTTGTAGTGGAATATGCTTGCCGCGAGCGCCGCGTCTGCCTTGCCGTCGGTCAGTACGTCCGCGATGTGGCCGATGTTGCCGGCGCCGCCAGAGGCGATCACCGGGATCGAGAGGCTGCTGCAGAGCTGTGCGTAGACCTCGCAGGGATACCCGGCCTTGGTGCCGTCATGGTCCATCGAAGTGAAGAGGATCTCGCCGGCACCGCGTTCCTGAGCCTCCAGCGCCCAGCTGAAAAGCTCCTTGTCGGTCGCCACCTTGCCTCCGTGGGTTGTGGCCGTCCATCTGCCTCCGATGCATTTGGCGTCGATGGCGACGACCACGAACTGGCTGCCATAGTGGCCGGCTATCCTGCTGATGAGCGCCGGGTCCGCAATCGCCGCGCTGTTGAGCGAGATCTTGTCCGCTCCTGCATCCAGCAGCCTTGCCGCGTCATCGATGGACGCTATCCCTCCGCCGACCGTGAACGGGATATTGATGACCGCCGCGATGCGTTCGACCAGCGATGCGAAGGTCCTGCGGCCTTCCTGAGTGGCGCTGATGTCCAGATAGACCAGCTCGTCCGCGCCTTCCCCGCTGTACCTGCGCCCCATTTCAACAGCGTCCCCGACCTCCTTGAGCCCGAGGAAATTGATGCCTTTCACGACCTGTCCGTCCTTGACGTCCAGGCAGGGGATTATCCTTTTAGCGACCATTGCTCGATGTCTTTCAATGTTATCCTTTTCTCATATATGGCCTTGCCTACTATCACCTTGCGCAGCCCGGCCTCGGAAAGCGACTCGATGTCCGCCATCGAGCTGATGCCTCCGCTCACTGTGAATGACAGTGCCGGGAACTGCTCCTGCAGCTCGACGTAGAGTGCCTTGTTCGGCCCCTGCAGCATGCCGTCGCGGGAGATGTCCGTGCAGATCGTCTCTTCCAGGCCGCATCCGCCGAAGTCCTCCAGCATCGTGTCGATGGTGACGGGGGAGTCCTCGAGCCATCCTTTGACAGCGACCTTGCGACCGCGCACGTCAGCGCCGAGGATGAGCTTGGATCCGCCGTAGGCCAGCAGCCATTCCTTGAACAGGGCCGGCTTCAATGCGGCCACGCTGCCGATTATCGCATGCCCTGCGCCTGCATCGAGTGCCGACCGCAGTGCTTCCGCGGAGGAGATGCCTCCGCCCCATTCGATGTCGCAACCGACTTTGTACGCGATGCGCTCGAGCGTCTTGAGATTGCGCGGCTCACCAGCCTTGGCGCCGTCCAGGTCCACAAGATGGATCCTCCGCACTCCGCAGTCGGCGTATCTTGCCGCAATTTCGGCCGGATCGCCGTCATAGACCTTTTTCTGACCATAGTCGCCTTGGCTGAGGCGCACGCATCTGCCTTCGATGAGGTCGATTGCCGGAATTATCTCGATCATCAGAGTGAAATGAAGTTGCTGAGAATGCGTTCGCCTATGCTCCCGCTCTTCTCCGGGTGAAACTGGGTGCCGTAAAAGTTCTCGTACTTGAGCGCCGCGCTGAACAGCTGCGAGCCGTGTCTGCAGGTCGCGATGGTGTCCGGGCAGAGCGTCGGATAGTACGAGTGCACGAAATATACGAAAGAGCCGCCTTCGATGCCTCTGAGCAGCTTGCTGTCGCAGTTGCCGATGGCGTTCCAGCCCATGTGCGGGACCTTTGCGTCCGGTGCGGCTGTGAACTTACGGACATGCGAATCGAATACGCCCATGCACTTGACGTCACCTTCCTCGCTGTCGCGGCAGAGTACCTGCAACCCGACGCAGATGCCCAGAACAGGCTTCCTGAGCCCCTTGATCACGCTGATCAGACCTTTCTCCTCCAGACTCCTCATCGCTTCTGCCGCGGCCCCTACGCCGGGCAGTATCACTTTGTCGGCCGACTTGATGACCTCCGGGTCGGAAGTGAGCGTGTATACGCAGCCGAGCCTGTCCAGCGCGTTGGCCACAGACTTGATGTTGCCGGCGTCATAGTCTATTATCGCTATCATAACGTTCCTTTGCTTGATGGCAGCGCAAAGTTCCAGACATCGCGTCTGACGGCCTGCTTGACGGCCCTTGCGAATGCCTTGAATATGCTTTCAGCCAGATGATGGTTGTTCTCTCCGTATGCCTTGACATTGAGGTTGCACTTCATCGCGGTGCTCAGCGACTTGAAGAAATGCTTGAACATCTCGGTCGGCACGTCGCCCACGTATTCGCGTGTGAATTCCACGCCCCAGACGAGTTCCGCACGTCCGCCGAAATCCAGCAGGACCATCGCGGCGCATTCGTCCATCGGAAGCACGAAGCCGTAGCGGTCTATTCCGCGCTTGTCGCCGAGCGCCTTTGCGATGGCCTCGCCGAGCGCTATGCCGACGTCCTCGATGGTGTGGTGCTCATCGACTTCGAGATCGCCCTTGCAGCGGACCGTGAGAGCCAGTCCGCCGTGATGCACGAGCTGGGTGAGCATATGGTCGAAGAACTTGAGCCCGGTGTCGATTTCAGAGATGCCTTTTCCGTCCAGATCGACGCTGACGAATATGTCCGTCTCGGCTGTCTTGCGTTCGATGACGGCCCTGCGCTCGGTCGCGCGTATGGTCTCGGCGATGAGTTTCCAGTCGGTCGTGGCAAGGAGACAGTCGGCGGCGATGTCATCTTCGAGCGACGATTTGTCCGCGGCGAGCAGTATGCCTTTCGCGCCCAGGTTGTGCGCCAGCCGTATGTCCGTCGCACGGTCTCCGATCACGAAACTACCTGCGAGGTCGTAGCTGCCGTCCATGTACCGGCCGAACATGCCGGTGGCTGGTTTCCTGCATGGGTGGCAGTCGGCGGGGAAGTGCGAGTCGATCAGTTGGTCGTCGAATGTGATCCCTTCGCCTTCGAGCGTCTCCAGCATCTTGCGGTGCGGTCCGATGAAGTCCTCCTCGGGGAAGCTTGCGGTGCCGCGACCGTCCTGGTTGGTCGCCAGTACGATCTCGTATCCAAGGCCGCAGATGGCCTTGAGCCCGCTGATCGCTCCCGGGACGAACGAGAGCTTGGCCAGGCTGTCCACCTGCTCATCTGCGGGCTCGCGGATGATGGTCCCGTCTCTGTCAACGAATATTGCCTTTTTCATAATTGTCGAGGGATATGTAGAGTTTCTTGTTTTCTGCCGGGGTGCCTATCGTGATGCGCAGGCATCCTTCGCAGCCGGCGACCTTGTTGCGGTTGCGTACGATGATGCCGTCGGCGATCAGATGGTCATAGAGGGCGTTTGCATCGGCGGTCTTGACGAGTATGAAGTTCGCTTCGCTCGGGTACACCTTGCTGATGAAGGAGTATCGGCCGAGCTTGTCGTATGCCAGCCGCCTTTCGCTTTTGATCTCGTCGACCTGGGCGTCGATCGGCTCTTCAAGCTGCTTCAGGACGATCTCCTGGGCGGCCTGGTTGATGTTGTACGGGTATTTGACCATGGACATCAGCTGGATGACCCTGGCTGTGGAGAATGCCATTCCCAACCTCAGACCGGCCATTCCGCGGGCTTTGGAGAGCGTCTGCAGGACAACCAGGTTGCCGAGTCCGCAGGCTTCCTTGACGAGCGACGGGATGCTGCTGAAGTCCACGTATGCCTCGTCCAGCACGACGATGCCGTCGAAGCGCGAGACTATGTCCAATATCTGCTCATTGGAGAATGCGTTGCCGGAGGGGTTGTTGGGGCTGCATAGGAAGATGGCCTTGGTGCATCCGTCGGCCGCAGCGAGCAGTTTGTCGCTGTCCAGGCTGAAATCCACCTCGAGGCGGACCTTGCGTACCTCGATGTCGTTGGTCTCGGCCGCCACTTCGTACATGCCGTAGCTAGGCGCGATGGCGACCACGTTGTCCTTTCCTGGGGTGCAGAAGACCCTGAATATCAGGTCGATGGCCTCGTCGCTGCCGTTGCCCAGGAAGATGTTCTCCGCCGGTACTCCCTTGATCTGCGAAATCCTGGCCTTGAGCACCTTCTGGTGAGGGTCCGGGTATCTGTTCCAGCCGTTCTCGTACGGGCTTTCGTTGGCGTCCAGGAAGATGCCGAGCGGGCCCTGGTATTCGTCGCGGGCGGTGCTGTACGGGCACAGGCGGGCGATGTTCGGTCTTATGAATCTTTCGATGTCTTTCATCTTCATCTCATTTTTGCTGTCCTTACCTTGACTGCGTTGGCGTGCGCCGCGAGTCCTTCCGCTTCCGCCATCGTGACGATGGTGCCGGACAGGCGCTGCAGTCCGTCCGCGCTGAGTTCCTGGAAGGTGATCTTGCGGATGAAACTGTCGATGTTGACGCCGCTGTAGGCTGCTGACCAGCCGCAGGTCGGGAGCGTGTGGTTGGTGCCGGATGCGTAGTCTCCTGCGCTTTCAGGGGAGTAGTTGCCGATGAATACGCTGCCGGCGGCAGTGATTTTTTCTGCGATCTGCCAAGGTTCGGACATCGAGATTATGAGGTGCTCGGCGCCGTACGCATTGGCGAATGCCGTCATGCGGGCTCGGGAGTCAGCTTGGCCGTCGAACACTATCGCGCGGCTCTTCGACAGCGCTCCTTCGACCATGGCCTGTCTGTCGAGCGCGGCCGACTGCACTTCGATCTCGCGCATCACCGCTCCGGCGATGGCCTGGCTTCCGCATACCAGCATGACCTGGCTGTCGGAGCCGTGTTCGGCCTGGGAGAGCAGGTCCGCCGCGACGAATGCAGGGTCGGCGGTGGAGTCGGCGAGCACCATCACTTCGGACGGTCCGGCCGGCATGTCGATGGCGACCTGTCTGCCTCCAAGCATCTGCTTGGCTGTGGTTACGTATTGATTGCCAGGGCCGAATATCTTGTCAACCGCAGGAATGGTAGAAGTGCCGTATGCCATCGCCGCGATGGCTTGTGCGCCTCCAGCCTTGAATATCTTGTCCACTCCGCAGAGCTTGGCCGCGTACAGCACTTCGGCCGCGACCTTGCCGGTCTGCCTTGACACCGGTGTGCAGAGGACCAGCTCCTTGCAGCCCGCGACCTTGGCCGGTATGGAGAGCATCAGGACCGTCGAGAAGAGGGGAGCGGTGCCGCCGGGGATGTAGAGGCCGACCTTGCTGATCGGGACGGCTTTCTGGATGCATCTCACACCAGGCTCGGTCTCTATGTCGATGATGCCTGGCAGCTGCGCTTCGTGGAATCTGCGGATGTTGGCGCAGGCCTCGTCAAGCGCCGCCTTGACTTCGCTGCTGACCGCCTGTTCCGCTTCCGCGAGTTCCGCCTCGCTGACCTGCAGGCTTCCCAGCGTGATGCCGTCGATTTCTTGGGAGAGCTCCTCAAGGGCTTTGTCTCCGTCCTTGCGTACGCGCTCGATGATTGCTGCGACGCGCTGTTCCACTATTGGATTGGAGCTTGACGGACGTTTGCAGAGCTCGCTCCAGGATTCTTTAGATGGATTGATGTAAGTCTGCATGGATTAGAGGATTATCTTGTCAATATCGAGAACGAGAATGCCTTCCGCGCCTATAGCTTTGAGCTGCTTGACCTTGTCCCAGAGGTCGGCTGTGTCGACCACTGAATGAAGCGAACACCATCCCTGCGCGGCGAGCGGCAGGACGGTCGGGCTCCTCATCGCCGGGAGTATGCGTATGGCTTCCTCGAGCGAACTGTCAGGTATGTTCATAAGCAGATACTTCTTGCCGCGGCTGATGCGGGCCGATTCCAGGCGGAAGAGCATTTCGTCGAGGACGGCCTTCTCTTCTTCACTAAGATTGTCGTTGCTGATGAGCACAGCCTCGGACTCGAAAACGCGCTCGACTTCCTTGAGGCCGTTGGAGATGAGGGTCCCGCCGGACGATACGATGTCGAAGATGGCGTCGGCTATGCCGGCCGCAGGTGCGATCTCAACCGATCCTGTGATAACCTCGATCTTGGCGTTGACTCCTTTGGATGCGAGGAACCTGCCCAGGATCTGAGGGTAGGAGGTCGCAATCCTCTTGCCTTCGAAATACTCGATGCCGGTGTATTCGTCAGCTTTCGGTATGGCGAGCGAGATGCGGCATCCGCCGAATCCGAGCTTTTCGACTATGTTGACCTTGTAGCCTTTTTCTTCTACTTCGTTGAGACCGACTATGCCTAGGCTGGCGGTACCGTTGGATACGACCAGAGGGATGTCGTCATCTCTCATGTAGAGCATCTCGATAGGGAAATTGGACGATTGTGAGAGGAATTTCCTCTTGCTGTCGTCTATGTTGATGCCGAGCTCCTTGAGCATGGCTGCGCTTTCTTCGTTGAGCCTTCCTTTGGCCTGGATTGCGATTCTTAGCATATTCTAGATAATAAATAAGGTCTTGTTGAAATAAAAAAGGCCTGCCTTCGTGGCAAGCCCAATAATTGTCTTGTGTAACAGAACAACGACCGACCTGCCTTATCTCTCGATATGGTGGTGATGGTGATGGATGTTGGTGTTCTGCTTCATATAATGCAAATATAGTCTATTTTTCCTTTACTCCAAATATCTGCGGCATCAATCTGCAAATACCAGTTCGTTCATCAGGTGGCCGGCTCCTCCGAGCTTGTCGATGACGAAGAGGATGTAGCGGATATCGACGGAGATGTTCCTGCAGTAGTCCGGGTCATAGACTATGTCGCTCATGGTGCCTTCCCAGACGCGGTCGAAGTTGATGCCGACCAGCTCGCCTTCTGCGTTGATGACCGGGCTTCCGCTGTTGCCTCCTGTGGTATGGTTGGTCGCCAGGAAGCATACCGGGGTGTCAGGTGCCTTTCCTTTTGCGAACAGGTCCCTGAGGGCTTGAGGTATGTCGTAGTCGAAGATATCAGGGTTGTCTTTCTCGATTACTCCGGCGATAGTGGAGTAAGGCTTGTAATATATGCCGTCGGCAGGGGAGTATCCCTGGACCTTGCCGTACGCGACCCTGAGGGTCAGGTTGGCATCAGGGTAGAAATCGTCGTCCTGCCCCATCATCATCCGGCCGCGCATGTAGTCCCTGTATCGGAGGTTCAGCTGTGAGTTCAGACGGGAGTATTCTTCGTTGAGTCCCTTGTACCATTTGTACATCTCATTGGCAAACATGTATGCCGGGTCAGACTTGATCTTTGCCTCATCGTCGGCCGTAAGTGCCAGAACAGCCTCCTTGTCTGCGAAAAGCGAGTTGCTGAATATGTCTTCTGCCCAGGCAGTTATGCTTCCGTACTTGCTCATGGACTCGAGGTAGAACGCCGGTTTGTCCGCTTCCGGGACGTTGGCATCGAAAAGTGTCATTGCGGCGATGAAACTCTCCTTGTCGATCTGGAGGTGCCAGTTCTTGAAGAATCCTTCCGCCGAGCCTGTCCACTTCTCGCGTGGCTGCATGACTGCGGAAGCCATGGACTGTGCGAAACGGGCGATCTCTACTGGATAAGCTGCTTCTGTGTAATATGCTATGTCAAAGTCAAGTGGCTCCATCAACTTGAACAATGAGTCAAGGTCATCGAGTACGTTCTCATAGTCTGTTCCGGCAGACCATCGACGGAATGCGCTCTCGTATTCACGTTTGTTTTCCACGGCCTTCATCCTCTTGATCCCGAGGGATTCGCCCTGCCATTTCTTCCATGCGTTGGCGAGGGTCGCGCTCTTCGAACTGTACTTGATGCGGGTCTCCTGGCTTTCCTGCATGTACTTCTTCTGTATGGCGAGCTTGACGTCCCTTATGGCGATCTTGTGCGGGTCGGAGACTTCTCCTATCCATCTGGCCTGCTCGGATATGATGTATTCCTGAGTCCTGCCAGGGTAGCCGTAGATGAACGTGAAGTCTCCTTCATTCAGGCCGGATCTCGATATCTTGAAGAACTTCTTGGATTTGTACGGCACATTGTCCTCGGAGTAGTCGGCGGGGTTGTTGTCCTTGTCGGCGTAAATCCTGAAGATGGAGAAGTCTCCTGTGTGTCTCGGCCACATCCAGTTGTCCGTGTCGCCTCCGAATTTGCCGATCGAGCTTGGCGGTGCTCCGACGAATCGTATGTCTGAATAGACCCTGTATACGTAGAGATAATATGTATTGCCGTAGTACAGAGCTTCCACCTTGGCGGAGAAGCCTTTTCCTTCCGCTTTTGCATTGGCGACCAGTTCTTCGCTTCTTTCCTTGACCAGTTTCTGCCTTTCAGTTTCATCCATCTTGTCGTCGCAGCCCTTGAGGATGAACGATGTCACGTCTTCCATCCTTTCGAGGAAGCTCACCGTCATGCCCGGGCAGGGGAGTTCCTTGCTTCGGTCCATGGCCCAGAATCCGTCTTTGAGATAGTCGTGCTCGATGCTGCTGTGGCGCTGGATCTGGCTATAGCCGCAGTGGTGGTTGGTGAAGAGGAGGCCTTCGGCGGAGACGATCTCTCCAGTGCATCCGCTGCCGAACAGGACCACGGCGTCTTTGAGTGATGCCTGGTTGACGCTGTAGATGTCTTCTGCCGAGAGTTTGAACCCTTTTGTCTGCATGTCTCCTATGCGTTGCGAGATCAGTGCCGGGATCCACATCCCTTCATCGGCTGACATCGGGATGCACAAAAGCGCTGCCGCCGCCAAAATCAGTATTCTTTTCATAACGAAATCCATTTATTTATTACAAAAATAGCAATAAATACTTGTAGAAATGCATCTGCTGCTTCCTTTCTTGTCTGTCTGTCTGTCTTGTCTTTGAATAGGAGCTGCGGATTTCCGTCTCCGGCAGACTTCGCTACGCTCATCCCTCCCGCTGCGCTGATGCTTGCGGGCCCCTCCCATTCATGTGGCCATGGGCGGCCACAGTCCCCGAAGACGGAAATCCATCCGCTCCTGTCATCCACCGGCTATTGCCGGAGTTCAATCAATCTTACGGCGGCTGGACGAAGTAGCTCCTGAAGCTCCGAAGTCCACAGTCCGTCGTCCGCCGCGAATCATATAATTGGTCATTTTTTCATACATGTATGTCGACAAGCGGATTTTTGACAGAAAGGCGCATTCCCGAGTGAAGCGAGGGGGAAAATTTGCGCCTTTCTGTCAAAATGCAGCCTGACTTATATGGATAACATTTTTGTTAATCGCCTTAACTCTGATGTTTCGCATGCTTATTATTAATTATTTAAGTGAATAGTATGTGCTATTTTTGTCTCGTTTGACCTGGGGCTGGATAAAAGGTGGCTATGGGTGGAAATTCAATAGTATTGCCTATATTTGTAAAAGGAAAATGCACATTATCCAGCCTATGGAATGGGTCGCAGGAACATATATCGGGTGCGAAATGACCGAACCTTACAGTTCGATGTCATTTACTGCCCATGAAATCGACGGTTCTATCCTGCAACGTATAAGCAATACTTCATATAATCCAGGCAAATCGCTCCCACTCAGTGATTTAAGGTATCTGCAAATACCTCATTATGCTGATATTCACGGTGATGTCGTGCTCGGAGAGATGATTTGCAACAAATCAATCGCAGAAGACTTGCTTGAAATCTTTCATACCCTTTTCGAATACCACTATCCGATAGGGAACATGAGGCTTGTGGACTACTATGGGGCCGATGATGACAAATCGATGCTGGCCAACAACACTTCCTGTTTCAATCATAGACCTGTCGTCTGGTCCAGGTCCGTCCTCTCAAAGCACGCTTTGGGTTTGGCTGTCGATATCAATCCTTTATATAATCCATGTGTACGCTTTAGAAATGAACATTTTAGCGTGTCTCCTAAGGGCTCTGAACGCTATGCGGACCGCAGCATGATCTTCGATTTCAAGATTTCTCCCGGTGATTTGTGCTGCCGAGAGTTCAAGAAACACGGTTTCAGGTGGGGAGGTGACTGGATTGGAAGCAAAGATTATCAGCATTTCGAAAAATTATTATATTTGTAAAAAATATCTATAGTATGCCGCAGAATTGTCTTTATTGCCAGAATAAGGCCGCGCTTGATGAACTCATGATCAAGATCGCTGACCTTGAGGTTTCTACACTCTATCTTTTCAAGGAACAGTCTCACAAGGGAAGGTGCGTCGTCGCTTACAAGGAGCATATCGGCCAGCAGTTCGAGATTCCGGAAGAAGAGTGGATCAAGTTCATGCTAGATGCCCGCAGGACCGCAATGGCCATCGACAAGGCTTTCCATCCTGACAAAGTCAATTTCGGAGCATACTCAGATACGTTGAAACACGCCCATTGGCATATAGTCCCAAAGTACAAGGACGAGGACGAGTGGGGAGGAGTGTTCGCGATGAACCCTCGCAAGACCTATCTTTCCGAAGAGGAGTACTCAGAAATCATAGCGAAGATTCGCGCTGAATTATAATTGATATGGCACTGAACTTAATGAACGAGGAATTGGCAATCGACCTTGGAACTGCCAATACCGTTATTTTGAATAAGAACAAGGAAGTCGTCCTGAATGAGCCTAGTATCATTGCGATCGACAACCGCACACACAAGATGGTCGCAATCGGCCAGAAGGCACAGCTCATGGATGAGCACGTCAATCCTGGCATCTCCACCATCCGCCCTCTCGTCAACGGAGTCATAGCGGACTTCGACGCTGCGGAGATGATGATGAGCGGCTTCATCCAGCAGGCGCTGCGCAAACGCCGCAAGATATTCATGCCTAACCTCAAGCTCGTGGTCGGCATCCCGAGAGGCAGCACCCCTGTGGAGATGCGAGCAGTCCGCGATTCGGCCGAGCATTCCGGGGCCAGGGATCTCTATCTGATCTACGAGCCTATGGCTTCCGCCCTGGGTATCGGACTTGACGTCGAGGCTCCGAAGGGCAACATGGTCGTCGATATAGGTGGAGGTACCACCGAGATCGCCGTCATATCCCTGGGCGGCATCGTCGAGTCTGAGAGCGTACGTATCGCCGGTAACGAGATCACATCCAACATCGTGGAGCACATGTCCGTGCAGCACAATATCCGCATAGGACGCACCACGGCCGAGAAGATCAAGTTCGCTGTCGGATCCGTGCTCACCGAACTCAACCCGGATGAGGAACCGGAGCCGTATCACGTAGTCGGAAAGAACATCGTCACCGCACATCCTGTGGAGGCTGACATCACATATCAGGAGATAGCCCACTGCATCGACAAGACCATCTCCCAGCTTGAAACCAAGATCCTGTCCGTGCTTCAGAAGACACCTCCTGAGCTCTATTCGGACATCGTCGAGAACGGCATCTGGCTTGCCGGAGGAGGTTCCCTGCTTCGTGGCATAGCCCAGAGATTCACGGACAAGGTGAACATTCCTTTCCATGTCGCGGACAATCCGCTTCAGGCCGTTGCTAGAGGCACCTGTCTGGCCCTGGATAAGGTTGATGAGTTTACCTTCCTGATGAGGTAGTAGTGTGTTATTTATTGAAGGTTAATCGGTTATGTTGAAAGATAAGAAGCTTGGAACCTTGTGCGTCCAGGCAGGGTACAACCCAGGCAAGGGAGAGCCTAGACAGATCCCCATCGTCCAGAGTACAACGTTCAAGTACGAGAACAGCGACCAGATGGGGCGCTTGTTCGACCTGGAGGAGGACGGCTATTTCTATACCCGTCTCCAGAATCCGACCAACGACCACGTCGCGGCCAAGATAGCTGCGCTGGAGGGTGGCGTCGGAGCAATCCTCACATCGTCCGGACAGGCGGCGAATTTCTTCGCCTGCTTCAACATCTGCGAGGCCGGAGATCACCTGATCAGCACCGCGAGCATATACGGCGGCACCTACAACCTGTTCAACGTGACCTTCCGCAAGATGGGCATCGATGTGACGTTCGTCGACCAGGATGCCTCGGATGCTGAAATCGAAGCCGCGTTCAAGCCGAACACCAAGCTGATGTTCGGAGAAACTCTCTCCAATCCAGGCGTCCGCGTGTTCGACATCGAGCGTTTTGCGACCATCGCTCACGCTCACGGTGTGCCGCTGGTCGTCGACAACACCTTCCCGACTCCGGTGAACTGCCGGCCATTCGAGTGGGGCGCCGACATCGTGACGCATTCTACTTCCAAGTACATGGACGGCCACGGCGCATGCATCGGCGGCGCGATAGTGGACAGCGGCAATTTCGACTGGCTTAGGTATCCAGAGAGATTCCCGGGTCTTTGCTCGCCTGACCCTTCATATCACGGACTGACATATGCCACCAAGTTCGGAAAGAAGGCATATATCACCAAGGCGACCAGCCAGCTGATGCGCGACCTGGGTGCAATACAGAGCCCGCAACACGCTTTCTATCTGAATCTTGGACTTCAGAGCCTGCATCTCCGCGTCAAGCGTCAGTGCGAGAGTGCCTTGAAGGTTGCCGAGTTCCTTCAAGCGCATCCGAAGGTCAAATGGGTGCATTATCCTGATCTCGAAAGCGACAATGAGCATGCACGTCAGCAGAAATATCTGCCGGAGGGCACTTCTGGCGTGATGGCATTCGCGTTGGAAGGTGGCCGTGACTTCGCCAACAAGTTCATGGACAGCCTCAAGCTGGTCACCATAGAGACCCATGTCGCAGACTGCTACACCTGCATCCTTCACCCTGCGTCCCATACGCACAGACAGATGTCGGACGAACAACTCAAGGAGGCTGGAGTCGATCCGGACCTCATCCGCCTCAGTATCGGTCTAGAGGACCCTTCCGACCTTATCGCAGATCTGGACGAAGCCATAGCGGCTGCAAACAAGTAATGATATGACACTGCATGAATTGAGGCTCGACCGTCCCTTCGCTCTTGAAGCCGGCGGCTGCATCGAGGACCTCGTGATCGCATACCACACCTCCGACAGAGCGTACAAGGCTGGTGACAAGGTCGTCTGGGTCTGTCATGCCCTCACGGCGAATTCTGACGTAGAGGACTGGTGGGCTGGTACAGTCGGCCCGGGGAATCTCATCGATACGGAAAAATACTATGTGGTCTGCGTCAACATGCTGGGTTCTGCGTATGGCTCCACCGGCCCTTTGAGCATCAATCCTGCGGACGGCAAGCCATACTACCTGGATTTCCCGCTCGTGACGATCCGCGACATTGTCAATGCCACCATCGAGGTTCGGAAGCATCTCGGCATAGACCGCATCGACCTGCTGGTTGGCTCATCCATCGGCGGATTCCAGGCATTGGAATGGGCTGTGATGGAACCGGACGTGATGGCCAATGCCGTGTTCATGGCCACCGCCGCCCGAGCCAGCGCGTACATGACCGCATACAACGAGTCCCAGAGGATGGCGCTCTATGCCGACAAGACATTCGAGGAAGCGTCTTCTGCTGACGGTGGCAAAGATGGACTTCGCTGCGCCAGGAGCATCGCGCTCATCTCGTACCGCAGTTTCGACGGCTATTGCGCCACCCAGTTCGAGGCTGATGATGATTGCCTGATGGCGACCCGCGCCTCTTCCTACCAGCAGTACCAGGGCAAGAAACTTTCAGACCGTTTCGATGCATACAGCTACTGGTCTCTGTCTCGCACCCTTGACACCCACAATATCGGTCGTGGCCGGGGGGGCGTCAAGGCTGCTCTTTCTACCATCAAGGCCAGGACCAGGGTCATCGGCATAGACAGCGACTGCCTGTTCCCGGCACGTGTGCTGCGCTCGATAGCCGCTGACATCCCGGGAGCGGAATATTTCGAAATCCAGTCGACTTTCGGTCACGATGGTTTCCTGATCGAGCATGCCCAGTTGGATGAATTGTTGAAACCATTGCTATAAACTTCAAGATATGCAAGTACTTAAATTTGGAGGATCTTCAGTCGCGGATGCTGAGAGCATGCTGCGCGTAGTCGATATCGTTTCCAAGGCCGCCGAGCGCGACCGTACCATCCTGGTGTGTTCGGCCATCAAGGGCTGCACCGACCGTCTGATCGAAATCGGCCGGCTTGCCGCCGCCAGGGACGGTTCGTATTCATCATTGATCGACGGGCTGCAGGAACGCCACATGACTATAATCAAGGAACTCCTTCCTATCGAGAAGCATGAAGATTCCCTTGATGTATGCCAGTCGCTTTTCGACTCGCTCAGAGGTATCACCCAGGGCGTATATCTGCTCGGTGAGCTGAGCAGCACCAGCCTCGATGCCATCCAGGGCCTCGGCGAACTGCTCTCCACCAAGATAATGGCGACCAAGCTTGCATCCGTCGGCATTTCCAGCAAATGGATCGATGCCCGCCAGATCATCAAGACGCTGACTTCTGCCGGCAAGACGGTGGTCGATGTGAAGAAGACCTACGCCAACGTTGTGGCGATGGTGGCCGACAACCCGATTACGACCGTGTTCGTCGTTCCTGGATTCATCGCGTCTGATGAGGACGGCAGGATGACCACACTCGGCCGCGGTGGCTCGGACTACTCCGCTTCGCTCTTTGCAGTAGGTTCCGGCTCCAGACTCCTCGAGATCTGGACTGACGTGCCTGGAATGATGACCGCCAATCCAGCCGTCGTGCCGACAGCGCGCCCGATCGAGAACATCTCGTACAGGGCAGCGCTCGAGCTTTCGCATTTCGGCGCGAAGGTGATATATCCTCCGACCATTCAGCCTGTTGTTGCTGGCGGCATCCCGATCTATGTGAAGGATACCTTCCGCCCGGACGTGTACGGCACCCTGATCGAGAGCAATCCTCCGAAGAGCAAGACCCAGGTCATCGGCATCACCAATTCGGACGACATCGCGCTCCTTTCGCTTGAGGGTAGCGGCATGGTCGGCGTCCCTGGTTTCTCCAGCCGCCTCTTCGATACATTCAGCCGTGAGGACATCAACATCATACTCATCACCCAGGCCTCGTCCGTGCACACCATGTGCATCGCTGTGTCAGCCGCAGATGCGGAGAAGGCCAAGGCGGCCGCGGACAAGACCTTCGAATATGAGATCAGCCTCGGCAAACTCAATCCGCTGAAGATTGAGACCGGCTACTCGATCGTCTGCCTTGTCGCGGACGACGTGATCGGCAGGAGCGGCGCCACCGGCAGGATGCTCGCTGCTATCGGCCGCAACGGCATACAGGTCCGTGCGACCGCCCAGGGCTCGTCAGAGAGGAATATTTCCGCAATTGTACCTTCGGATAAGGTTGAAGAGGCTCTCCGCCTCATCCACAACGAGTTCTTCGACAAGTCGAACGAAAAACTCATCAATGTCTTCATCGCCGGTTATGGCACTGTGGGCAAGTCTCTTGTAAAGATCATCCGCGAGAAGAGCGAGTCCATCGCCGCCCGCTCGGGCAAGAGGATCCGCGTCTGCGGCCTCAGCAACAGCACCAGATACGTCATTAATACCAAGGGCTTGGACCTGGACGATGTGCCGGCATTGCTTGCCAGGGAAGGCTGTTCCTCAATGGATGAAGCATATTTCGAGGCTCTGGCCGAAGTCTCCATGGAGAATTCGGTGTTCGTGGACTGCACGGCCAGCTCGGACATAGCATACAAGTATATCAACCTCTTCAAGCGCGGCTATTCAGTCGTTGCCTGCAACAAGATATCCTTCTCGGCTCCATACGCCCAGTATGCCGCCATCCGCAAGGCTGCAGTGGAGAACTCCGTATCCGTCAGGTTCGAGACTACCGTCGGGGCGGCGCTTCCGATACTCGGCTCCATCTGCCGCTGCGTTGACAGCGGAGATGAGATACAGAGAGTTGATGCGGTCCTTTCCGGCACATTGAACTACATCTTCAGCACATACAAGGGAGGGGAGGACGGCGTGACCTTCGCCCAGGTTGTAAAGAACGCCCAGGATGCAGGCTACACCGAGCCGGACCCTCGCCTGGACATCAGCGGACGCGACGTGCTCCGCAAGCTGCTCATCCTCTCCAGAGAGGCTGGGGTACCGCTTGATGAGCCGGATGTCGAGATCAAACCTATCCTCGGACCAGAGTATTTCTCAGTCAAGATAGACGCTTTTTACGCCATGTTGAAGGAGAATGAATCCGAATTCGTAAAGATGTTCAAAACGGCTGCAGACCATGGCCGGAGATTGCGTTTCGTCGCTTCGCTCACCAAGGACGAATCCAGCCCGAAGGGATATCAGGCTGCGATGGGACTTGTCGAAGTTGGTCCGGACCATCCGCTATACACCTTGTCAGGCACGGACAACTGTGCCATCATCAAGACAGACTTCTATCCTTCGCCTCTGGTGATCCAGGGCGCCGGTGCCGGCGCGATGCAGACTGCATCCGGAGTGCTTGAAGACATACTTATATGAGAAAAAGAATAATCCTTGCCATATCTGCCATCCTGGCTCTTGCCGTCGTGCCGGCACATGCCGTGTTCAACGAGAAGGACCTCGGTCAGACCTTGTCCGTGCTCCGGTACGAGCTCATGCAGGAGAACATCAAGCAGGAGTCGAGCCGCAGCCGCATCGAAAGCCGCGGCACGGCGCAGCACGAGAAGATGGTCAGCATGATCAAGCGCTGCAACGAACTCTCGCTGATGCTCTATTCGCAGAATCAGGACTGCACCTTGGACCTTGCATACTCTCTCGGGGAGGTGTCCAGGAGCTATCAGGAGTTCCATTCCAACAAGTTTCCTTTTGACGAGATAGTCCTCAGACTCGATTCGGAGATTGACAGATATTCAAGATTGATAGAGTCTTTGCACCATCTACCTCCATCATTGGACGAAGTGCAGGGGCTTCCGGACAGCTTGAAGGCAAGCGAGAAGATGCAGGCATTCTTCCTTGACGCCAAGAGCAAGGCGGACAGGGATTCATGTCTAGTATATGCTGATTCACTGCTCAGCATGTACACCAAGACCAAGGAAAAGATCATCCTTGACAACGAGCATTATGAGATGCTTGGATCCCGTCTCGACGAATCGTACTCATATGCCCAGAAACGCTACAAGGACCTCCAGAAAAGGATGTTCACCCAGCGCCAGGACAGTTTCTTCTCAGTTTTGAGAAGGTTGCCGTCGTATGTCGGAGCCGCCTTCCGTGATGCCGGGGCCAAGTATTCGAGAAGCTCCAGCCTGGACGGAGCCGCCTACAACAGCGAATGGCGCGGTCCGGTGGTGTTCGGCTTTGTCGGCTTCATCATCGTATTCCTGTTGCTGGCCAATTTCCTGAGTTTCGGAGTCCTCGAGCTGCTTGACAAGAAGAAGCATGTGTTCAAGGATGACAAATCAGGCAACAGGAAAGTTTGTGTTTCCCTGCTCTGCGCCGTCCTGCTGTTTGCCCTGGCCCTTATGTCAGTCCCTTCGATGCTCGACAACCACTTCTTCAGACTGGCATCCAACCAGTTGTTCGTGTTTGCCTGGCTCATGGCAGCAGTGATGCTGTCGATACTGATCCGGTTCGATGCAGATTCCCTGAAGAGGGGAATGCGGCTGTATGCTCCGATCTTGTTCGTCGGGTTCCTGGTCATCTCCTTGAGGGTGATATTCACCCCGAACAAGATGATGAACCTCGTAGTGCCTCTGCTGCTCGCCGCAACCTTTGTCTGGCAGCTTTCCGTCTATGGGAAGTATCGTGAGAGCGTTCCGGACACAGACAAGGCCATCAATTTCATCAGCCTGCTGGTACTTTTCATCGCTGCGGTGATCTCATGGGTCGGCTACATCTTCCTCGGCATCCAGATTGTGATGTGGTGGCTTTTCCAGCTTTCCGGCATCGGCACCGTCACCGCATTCAAGGAACTGCTTGAAATCTACAAGAGGAAAAAGATAGACCAGCGCATAGCGGATGCTGGTGCTCCACGCCTCTCCAACAAGGAGATCACCAAGGGACGCAACATACACATCACCTGGCTCTTCGATTTCGTCAACATGACCATAGTGCCTGTGCTGACGATCCTCACCATACCTTTCAGCATCTATCTTGCACTGAGCGTGTTCGACCTCACTGAAATATACAGCACCGTCGTAAACTACTCCGTGTTCAACCTGACAGATGCACAAGGTGGTGAGATAGTGAAGATAACCCTGCACAATGTATTGATAGTCACAGGCCTGTTCTTCCTGTTCAAGTATATCAACTACCTTCTCCGCTCGCTCTATGCCGGGTTCAAGTACTCGTCTGTCATGCGTAGCAGCGGCGGCAACATCTTCCGTCTCGAGCAGGTGAACATTACGCTTGCCAACAACCTCATCGGGATCCTATCTTGGGGCGTTTATCTGATAGTCGTGATTGTGCTGCTCAAGATTCCTGTAGGTGCAGTTTCGATAGTCGCCGCCGGACTTGCCACCGGTGTCGGTCTCGCAATGAAGGATGTGCTCAACAACTTCATCTATGGCATCCAGCTGATGTCTGGACGTCTGAAGGTGGGCGACTGGATCGAATGCGATGGCATCAGGGGCAAGGTCACAGCCATCAGCTATCAGAGCACCCAGGTCGAGACCATCGACGGTGCGGTGATGTCATTCCTCAATGCAGCTCTTTTCAACAAGAACTTCAAGAATCTCACCAGCAACGACTTCTATGAGTTTGTAAAGGTTATTGTCGGGGTCGCCTACGGTACTGAGATTACCAAGGCTAGAAGAGTCATCCTTGACGCCATCGACAGCCTGATGACCACGGATAACTACGGGCGCGACATCGTGGATTCGTCCAAGGGTGTGACGGTGGTTGTCGAGGGCCTGTCAGACAGCTCGGTCAATCTCAGCGTGAAGCAGTATGTGCTGGTTTCCGAACGCAACTCATTCATCGCCAAGGCCAACGAGGCCATCTATAATGCATTGAACGCCAACGGGATCGAGATACCTTTCCCTCAGACGGACGTTCACATCAAATCGGACGAAAGATAAGCCACGGAAGCTTTCTCTCCAGCCAGCCATAGGGTATCACCTGCTTCGAACATCGTTGTCGGGGCAGGGTTGGTGATGAGTTTGCCATCCTTGAGGATGCTGATCACTGTGCATCCGGAAGATCTGAGGTCGGCTTCTTTCAGCGTCATCCCTGTCAGGTATGAGGATACGCCTAGTATAACGCAGGCGACATCGAAATCGTGGTCCTCCTGCGCTCCCGGCTCGATGCTGTCCTGCATGTAGGTGACGAACGAGTCGATCTGCTCCTGGGTGCCGACAGCAAGCAGTCTGTCGCCCGGATATATCATTTCGCTTCCTGAAGGCGTCAGGATGTCGTGAGTGCCTCTTCTGATCTTCAATATGTTCACCCCTGTATGCCTTGTGAACTGCAGCTCGCTGAGACTCCGGCCGATGTATGATGAGTCGGCCGACACAGTGACAGGCTCG
The DNA here is from genome assembly GCA_045627265.1 of Candidatus Cryptobacteroides sp. GTDB lineage: Bacteria > Bacteroidota > Bacteroidia > Bacteroidales > UBA932 > Cryptobacteroides. The sequence continues at coordinate 26,535 of JAZQNI010000043.1, read as the reverse complement.
ATCTTGACGTCATATCCGGCCATCTTGGCATTGACGCTGGAGGTGACAGGAGCTTGTCTGCGCCTGTATTCCTCCTTCTCGTTGAGGTTGGCCATGAAACGCTCCTCCAGTCCGCTGAACTTGTGCATGGACAGCTTGGCGACAAACGAGAATGCGACAGCTGCCAGTATGATGAGCAGTATGGTCCATCCTGCGAGGTCGAAGTGCTCCACGATGACCAGCAGTATGAAAGTGGTCGCAATCGCAATCCTGAGCAGCATGAGCGTGAGTATCGGCCATTTGTTGGACGGCTTCTCCTTCAGCAGTTTCCTGACCGGCTCCTTGATTGTTCCGTTGGTCACCGCGAGACCGTAGAAGAAAGGTGCCATGATCGCCAGCGTGACCACCGTGACAAGCAGATTGCGTGCGAAAACGCTCCAGCCGGCGAATGCCTTGAGCGCGAACTTGTCCAGGAACATCCTCGACCCGAGCAGTATGGCGACCAGCATCACCCCGTAAAGGCCGACTCTGAGGAAGTAGCTCTTCAGCAGACGTTTCCATTCGCTCTGCTCGGCCATGGAACGGACGCCGGCCGACTCCTGAGGCGGGTCGATCTTGGCCAGGATTCTCTCAGGAATACGCTTCCTGAGCCATTCGAATGCAGGGTCCGCCGCTTTGATCATATATGGCGTGGTGAAGGTCGTGATGACCGACACCGCGATGATGACCGGATATATGAATTCCCGCATCACTCCGAGCGAGCAGCCGAGGCCCGCGATGATGAACGAGAATTCTCCCAGCTGCGCCAGGCTGAAACCAGCGTGGACGGCGGTGTAGAGCCCCTTTCCAGCGAGCAGTACTCCCATGCTGGAGAACAGCAGTATGCCGCCCATCGCCGCTATCGTCAGCACGAGGATGGTGCCCCAGTGTCCGACGATCACCGCAGGGTCGACCATCATACCCACGGAGACGAAGAATATTGCTCCGAACAAGTCCTTGATGTTGCAGGTGATATGGGCGATGTGCTCGCTCTCGACCGTTTCAGCCAGGATCGAACCCATTACGAACGCTCCGAGCGCGGATGAAAATCCTAACTTGTTGGCCAGCGCCACCATAGCAAAACACAGCCCCAGGCTCACCAGAAGCAGGATTTCGTCGTTTATGTACTTGCGCGTCTTCTTGAGTATCGTCGGAATGGCGTAGATGCCGACCAGGAACCAGAGCACGAGGCAGAACGCCAGTTTGCCGAATGCGAACAGCATCTCGCTTCCTGCGAAGCGGTTCGATATCGCCATCGTCGAAAGAAGCACCATGAGCAGAACTGCAATCAGGTCGTCGAAAACGAGACTGCCGAATATCAGGCCGGCGTACGGCTTGTTCTTCAGCCCGAGGTCATCGTACGCCTTGATGATGATTGTTGTCGAACTCATCGACATCAGTCCGCCGAGGAAGACGCTTTCCATCATCGACCAACCGAGCGCCGAGCCGGTCAGCATACCAACCAGGAACATTCCCGTGCACTGGGTGCCGGCGGTGATCAGTGCGCTGCTGCCTATCTTGATGAGTTTCTTGAAACTGAATTCCAGTCCGAGTGAGAACAGAAGGAAGATGATTCCGATCTCGGACCATTGATGCACGGACTCGGTCGAGAACTGCGGGAACAGGCCCAGATGCGGCCCCACGATGAAACCAGCTACTATATATCCAAGGATGAGTGGCTGTTTCAGGGCCTTGGATATGACCGTGAATACACCGGCCGCCACCAAGATTATTGCGAGTTCCGTTACCAGGCTGAGTTCTTCCGACATCGTGCTTCCAAATTATGTTGTTCCGACTGTTTTCTATACAAATCTACACTTTTTTTCGGTTGGTAAGGATTTTGCATTATACTTTTTCAAATCAGATTGTCTAATAGTTGAAACTTAATCATAAAAACTATATAGAGATGAAAAACATTACACGAATCGCATTGCTTGCTGCTTTCTCTGCAGCACTTGCATTGGCTCCGGCCTCACTGTACGCACAGTCTCGTGGTGGTGGAAGCTCACGCTCCGCGTCAAGTTCTTCATCACGCACATCAGGTGGTGCATACCATTCATCAGGAAGCGCGTCACACTCTGCAGGGAGTGCGTCACGTTCTTCTTCATACAGCAGCCCATCTAGATCTTCTTCATATAGCGGAGGCGCATCACGCTCCTCTTCATATAGCGGAAGTTCTTCTAGGTCTTCATCTTACGGCGGTCAGTCCAGGACTTCCGGCAGCAGCGCATCCCGCGCTGCGGGCAGCGTCAACCGTCAGACCTCCGGCAGCAGCGCATCCCGCTCTGCAGGCAGCGTCAGCCGCCAGACTTCCGGCAACAGCGCATCCCGCTCTGCAGGCAGCGTCAGCCGTTCTGCTTCAGCGTCACGCCAGTCATCTTCGACTTCCGTTTCACGCTCAGTAACTCCTGGACGTCCGACTGCAGGCACTGTAAGCCGCAGCACTGGAGTCAGCCGCAGCGCAGGCTCCAACGCTACAGTGACACGCTCCAGCGGCAGGATGACCCCTGTCACCCAGTCGATGCACAACGGCCCGAGGGTAGCTCCTCGCGAGCGCGCCGTCATCGAGTACAACCGTCCAGGCCATTTCTATGGCGGAGCACCTCACTACTATGGATACAGGATCCATGCGCTTCCTCCACACTATCATCACCACATCTATTGGGGTTATGACTACTACTTCTACAACAATATCTACTACAGATATTATGGTGGTTACTACTATGTCTGCCGTCCTCCTTTCGGAATCTTCTTCGACAGGGCCCTTTACAACCTTGACCTGATTCTCTGCGACTTCGCGTTCTACAATACTGTATATCGTACATACAATACCGTGAACGAGAATTATGCCACCATAGCCGAGCAGAACCGCACGATCGCCGCCAACAACGCGACCATCGCCGCACAGAACGAGGCTATTGCGAGAAATGATGTCAAGGCCACCCAGTCCTACGACCTCGCCACATCCCTCGGACTCGTCCAGAGTTTCGCAGATGTGAACGTCAAGTACTACTATGACGATGGAGTTTTCTTCATCGACGGCGGCAACGGACAGTATCAGACCATCGTCCCTCCGGCAGGTGCCATCATCGCCCAGCTCCCTGATGACTACGAGGTAGTCAATCTCGGCGGCAATGAGTACTACAAGGTGGACGACACTATCTACAGGCTCATCATCAACGAGGGTAAACCTTACTTCGAGGTCCTCGGTCAGCTGCCTGCATAATGATTTGAATATTAAACAATGAACACAAAGGCCCGGTCAGAAAGACCGGACCTTTCTTTTTTACATTGCAATTAGCTAAATTTGCGCCCTGTTATGAAATTCAACAGTATCCTTATTGTACTGCCTATTCTGACAGTGCTCATGTTCGATCTCGGCCTGACCCTCCGCCCAGCAGATTTCGGCCGCATTTTCAAGAAACCCAAAGCCATGTTCATCGGCCTTGCCGGCCAGTTGGTCGTATTGCCTTTGATAGCTCTTTCTATCGGGGCCACGCTTGGCCTGCAAGGGGCTTTTTTCATAGGATTGATGCTTATCGCATGCTGCCCTGGAGGATCCTCCAGCAATATCTTCTCCAAGCTCGCAAAAGGTGATGTCGCGCTCTCCGTCTCATTGACTGCGTTCAGCTCCATCATCACGCTTTTCACCCTCCCTCTCATCATGCAGCTTACCACGAACAAGATGGGGCAGGCTGTCGGGGTCTCACTTCCTGTGGGAAACCTTCTGAAGCAGAATCTGCTGACCATGCTCCTGCCGATTGTGGCCGGTATCACGGTCAGACACTTCTTCCAGACGGCCGCACGCAGGATAGACCGGGTCCTTTCCAAATGCGCTTTCCCGGCCTTGATGCTTCTTGCCGGTCTTTTCTTTGTCCAGAACAAATCCACGATAGTGGACAACATCGGCACTCTGGGAGTTGCAACTGGAGGTCTGATACTGGTATCGATCCTGGTTGCAGCCCTGGCATCGGTGTTGTTCCGGCTGCCTGTGACTGAGAAGCGGACTATCGTGATCGAGGTAGGCATGCAGAATGCCGCCCAGGCAATAGCCGTGGCAACCAGCCCGTTTGTGTTCAACAATCCCGCCATCGCCACACCGGCCATAGTCTACGCCCTTCTGATGAATGTCGTGCTCCTTCTCTATGTGGCTGTGGTCAATGTACGTGGCGGTAAGGCATAGAAAGTGGAGAAATACCCCGCGGATGGTTCCGAATTTGAAAATATATTGTTATTTTGGCTGATGAAAAACACTTATCATCCAATTTAACGCTACTTTATGAAAAACATCGGTATCATCGGCTGCGGCAAGATCGCCCAGATACGCCACATTCCTGAAATCATAGACAATCCTGACGCAACTCTCGCAGGACTATTCGATATGAACGCCGCCAGAGCGGCGGAACTCGCGTCCAAGATAGGCTGCAAGGCCTATGCAACTCTCGACGAGATGCTGGCGGACCCGGCAATCGATGCCGTGTGCGTCTGCGTCGCCAATTTCGCTCATTGCGAAGTCACCGTCAAGGCGCTTCTCGCCGGCAAGGACGTTCTCTGTGAAAAGCCTATGGCCATCACCATCGAGGAATGTGAACTCATGGCTGAGACAGCGGCAAAGACCGGCCGGAAGCTCATGATCGGCCAGAACCAGAGACTCGCCGAGGCTCACGCCAAGGCAAAGGAACTCATCGCTGCCGGCGAAATCGGCAAGGTCATCTCGTTCCGTACCTCATTCGGCCATTCCGGCCCGGAGAACTGGAGCGTCGACCCGGGCAAGAATACATGGTTCTTCGACCCGAAGAAGGCTGCGATGGGTGTGATGGCCGATCTCGGAATCCATAAGACGGACCTTATCCAGTATATCCTTGGCCAGAAGATCGTCGCCACATCCGCCAGGCTCCTGACACTTGACAAGGTCGGGCCGGACGGCCAGCCTATCGGAGTCGATGACAATGCGATCTGCATCTATGAGATGTCGGGAGGCGCAATCGGCACCATGGTTGCCAGCTGGACCTATTACGGAGCCGAAGACAACTCCACTGTCATCTACGGCACAGGCGGCAACATGACCATATATGACATAGACAGGGCACCGATTGTCGTGAGAAAGAGCAGCGGCGAGGTGATCGAGTACCAGCTCGGCCAGATCCAGACCAATGCCAACCAGACCAAGTCCGGCATCGCCGATGCATTCATCGACGCCCTCGTCAACGACCACGAACCTATTATCAGCGGCAGCGAGGTGATCTGCGCCATGCGGGCTGTGTTCGCAAGCATACGTTCTTCCAAGGAAGGACGCCGCATCGAGATTCCTGAGAACCGCGTCTGATCATATCAACAACTTAAAAAAACAATTGTCATGAAAACCCTGAGGATTTTGATGGCCCTTGCCATCATTGCGTTGATTCCGTCATGTGCTTCCATGGCCAGGATGCAGCAGGAAGCCGATGAAGAGGCATATGCATTGTTTTGCGATGCATTGCAGACAGGCAACCTCTGTGTAGAGGTCGACCACATCAATCCGATGAGGGGACCTTCCATCTACAGCAGCGACGGGTACTATCTCAGCATCAAGGACGGCGTGGTGAACTCATATCTGCCGTTCTTCGGTGTCACTCACTCGGCTCCCATCTATGGGATCGATCCTTCCGGTATCGAATTCAAGAACTTCCCGGTAGAGTATTTCGATGTCAAGTCTAATCCGGCCAAGGGAAGGTATGAATGGTCATTCGTCGCCAAGTCAGGCAATGAGCCTGTCTATGTGACATTGACTTTCTGGGAGAACGGCTCTGCCCAGATACTCTGCAAGCCTCAGAACCGCACCACTATGAATTATTCTGGCTTCTTGAAAGCTTTGCCGGAGAAAAATTGACTATCCCTACTCCGATGAAGACGAACAGTGTGGCGAATGCCTTGGCCCAGGACATGGTGTCCAGGCCGTAAGCGAGGCTGATCGCCATTGCAACTACCGGTTGTACGTATGAATACATGCATACTACGACCGGTTTTATTCTTTTCTGCCCGTAAGGGATGAGGAAGTATGAGACGAAGGTCGCAAACACGATGACGAACAGTATCTGCCAGATGATGCTTGATGGGATTCCCGACCATTGTACCGAAATCAGGCCCTTCGCGCCGAAAGGAAGTGCGTAGATGGATGAGAACAGGAACATCCACTTCATGAACGTGATCACGTTGTATTTCTGGATCAGCGGCTTGAACATGCCCACGTAGCAGGCGAAACTCAGGGTGTTGATTATCATCAACACTATGCCCCATATGGAAGTCTCGGCGGCTCCGGATCTCACCGACACTGTGTTCAGCACCAGGAACGATACTCCTGCCAGGCTGATTGCCAGGCCTATGACGCCGTGTCTGGTGATCTTGTCCTTCAATGCAACCGCGGCTATGATCATGGTCATCACCGGGCTGAGGAGGCTCAGTATGGAGGTGTCAACGGCGGTGCAGAGAGTGATTGCCTTGAGGAATGAAAGCTGTGTCAGGAAGAGGCCCAGGAATGACGCCAGGGCTATCTTCCACATGTCTCCTTTGCGTATCCGTTCCGATGGTGAGAGCCAGGATATCAGCCAGAATAGCAGGGCTGCTCCAAGTGATCTCAGGCAGAACATGACGATAGGGGAGACCTGTCCGTCGTTCGCGATGTTCTTGCAGCAGACTATATTGAAGCCGAATATGAAATATGCCAGGAAGCAGGCGGCGTTGCCTGCCAGTCCGGGATGTCTGTCCAACATTACAACCTTTCTTCTTTTGCGGCCGCAAATGTACCTCTTTCCTCTCCCAATCACAAAAAATACTTCAATAATCCCTCCCATTCATCTTCCTCTGTCCGCATGGTCCGTTCCGCCGCTTTTGCGGAACGGAGAAGCCGGGGGATACATGCTCTGCTGGATTCGTGGGAGGTGCCCGGATACCGTAAAGTTTAGTATATTTGCCATGAGAAGATTGAAGACGGCAGATGGAAATCAGGCATAGACACGAACTCCCTGTGGCGGAAATAGCCGATGCGGTCAACCAAAGCCTTGTGACCGCAGGCAGCATTGTCGTCACGGCCCCTCCGGGCGCCGGCAAATCCACCCTCCTGCCCCTCACCATCCTCCAATCCCTTCCCGCACACGCCAGGATACTGATGCTCGAACCCCGACGGCTCGCAGCCAGACAGATTGCCGAACGGATGGCCTCCATGATAGGGGAGACCGTCGGACAGACGGTCGGTTACCGCGTCAGATTCGAAAGCCGCGTATCCCGCGACACCCGCATCGAAGTCCTGACCGAAGGCATTCTCACCAGAAAGCTGATGGATGACCCGACGCTGGATGGCGTCTCAGTCCTCATCTTCGACGAAATCCACGAACGCAGCCTCGCCAGCGACAGCGCCCTCGCACTGGCCCGCAGAAGCCGTGACCTCCTGCGTCCCGACCTGAAGATCGTGCTCATGTCGGCGACCATCGACGCAGACGCGCTGTGCACTTCGCTTGGCGCCACCCTGCTCCAGAGCCCTGGCAAGATACACCCCGTCGAAATCATCCACACAGAAGAACTCACCGACTTCAGCGACGCCTCCTCCGCAGTCGCCAGAGTCGTCCGCCGCGCCCACTCCGAACACAACGGAGACATACTGGCATTCCTTCCCGGAGAATACGACATCCGCCGATGCCAGGAGCTGCTGGACAACACCCTGGGCCACACCCGCGTACTCCCGCTCTACGCCATGCTCTCATCTGAAGAACAGAGACAGGCCATAGCTCCGAGCGTGGAAGGGGAGCGGAAAGTCGTCCTGGCGACGCCGATAGCAGAAACTTCCCTGACCATCGAAGGCGTGCGTATAGTGGTCGATTCCGGCCTGTGCCGCAAGCTCGTCACCGATCCGCACACCGGCCTGAGCCACCTCGAGACTGTCCGCATCAGCCGCGATATGGCAGACCAGCGCGCCGGACGCGCCGGAAGGCTCGCACCGGGCGTATGCTACCGCATGTGGAGCAAGGCGACCGACAGCCTTATGCCGGCCTGCCGAGTCCCCGAGATCATGGAGGCCGACCTCACTTCCACTGTGCTGGAGATAGCTGCATTCGGCGAAAACGACTTCGCCGGCCTGCAATGGCTCACTCCTCCGCCCGCCGCGAACCTCAGTCACGCCTGCGCCCTGCTCAGGACACTGGACGCAATCGACGACTCCTGCCGTCTTACCTCGACCGGCCGCCGCCTGTCCGCGCTCCCATGTCACCCACGCATATCGAACATGCTCCTGCATTCGGATTCTGCCGGATCCCGTGCGCTTGCCTGCGACATAGCCGCCTTGCTCGAAGAGCGCGATCCTCTCGCAAATGACGCAGTTGGAGCAGACCTCTCGCTTCGCATCGAGGCCCTCCGGCGCTGCCGCAGCCACCCTCCGAAACCGTTCGCCAGGGTCGAGAAGATAGCGTCTCAATACCGCAGGCTGGCAGGTGCTCCTGTGGACAACTCTGCGCCGGACCCATATGCCGTCGGCGCCCTGGTCGCAGCCGCCTTCCCGGAACGCATCGCGAAAGCCCGTGACGGCTCATTCGGCCGCTTCACGCTGGCCACCGGCGAACCAGCAGACGTGGACCGTTCAGACGACATGGGGGCCTGTGCCTGGATTGCGGTCGCGAGCCTCAATGCACGCAAGGACGCTCCGGGGACCATATTCCTCGCCGCCCCTTTGGCGCAGGACGATCTGGCGCCATACGTCCGCAGCCGGGACAATGTCGGCTGGGATGCAAAGAGCGGCAACGTCGTCGCCCGACGGGAAACTCGCGTCGGTACGCTGCTTCTCGACTCCAAGCCGATCCACGGCGAAGTCCGCGAGGCCATCGTCCGCGCGATCTGTGACGCGGCGCCGAAAGACGGCCAGGGCATGTTCGACTTCTCCGAAGAGGTAGGCAACATGCAACGTCGTGTGGCCGCCGTCGCATCCTGGCATCCGGAGCTCGAACTGCCGGACCTTTCGACCGATGCGGTCCTCGATTCGGCTTCCAGCTGGCTTCCGCTTTACATCGGCAACGCCACCAGCGCTCAGGAACTCCGGCGCATCGATCTCTGCCAGGTGCTCTGGGGGATGCTGGATTACGACCAGCAGCAGGTGGTCGGCCGACTTGCGCCGACCCATATCGAAGTCCCTACCGGCAGCCGTATACGCGTCGAATACCGCACCGGGGCCGATGCTCCCGTGCTGCGGGTGCGCCTGCAGGAGTGCTTCGGGCTGACTGACACGCCGTGCGTCGATGACGGCCGTCTTCCTGTGCTGATGGAGCTTCTTTCGCCCGGCTTCAAGCCGGTGCAGCTCACCTCTGACCTGCGCAGTTTCTGGAGCGGCACATACTTCGAGGTCCGCAAGGAACTCAAGCGCCGCTATCCCAAGCACTCCTGGCCGGACGACCCGCTCGCAGCCGAGGCAGTCAGGGGGATAAGACGTAAGTGAGAGTTGCATATCAATTCTTTATTTGTATATTTACGGTCGGTTTAGTTGGTACAATGGATTTTTCTTCTTCAAGTTCACAATTCCGCATTGCGGAGGTCGCGATGCGTATCAGGGAAATGCGTATCATCTCAGGGTATTCCACTTCTGAGATGGCGTCATTGGCGAAAATAAGCGAACAGCAGTATCTCCTTTTCGAGTCAGGGACGGAAGACCTTCCATTCTCGTTCATATTCAGCTGTGCGAAGATTTTCAAGATGGAGCTCACAGAGCTCCTGGAAGGAAACAACGCCCGGCTGTCATCCTACACCATAACGCGTCACGGCCAGGGACAGCTGACAGCCAAGGAGGACGGCATCGAACTCCGCAACCTGGCACCGCTCTTCCGTGACAAGCTTTCCGAGCCTCTATGGGTTACCTATGAGTACTCCGAGGCGCTCCAGAACCTGCCTATCCATACTTCCGTCCATAACGGTCAGGAGTTCGACTATATCGTCAGCGGCTCGCTCAAGGTCAAAGTCGGTGATCACTGCACCGTACTTGAAGAGGGCGACAGCATCTACTATGATTCATCCACTCCTCACGGAATGATCGCCACCGGCGGCAAAGACTGTATTTTCATCGCAGTCATCCTGCCTGGAGAGAAAATTGAACATGATGAGTCAGAGGTCACCGGGACCCTCGCTCCGGATAAACTTACGGAACCCCTTGCGATCGAGGATTTCGTCACCTGCGGTGTCTCGTCATCCGGTGTGCCGGATAGCATCACTTTCAAGAACATAGAGAAATACAATTTCGCTTTCGATACGATCGACCGCATCGCCGCGTCCAATCCGGACAAGCTAGCCATGATCCATGTCGGAGATGATTTCTCGGAGAAGAAGATTACTTTCCGCCAGTTGATGCGGGCTTCCAACCGTTGCGCCAACTACTTTACCGCTCTCGGAATCAAGAAGGGTGATCACGTGATGCTCATACTCAAGCGTCACTGGCAGTTCTGGTATGCTATCCTGGGTCTTCACAAGATAGGTGCAGTCGCGATTCCGGCCATGAGCCAGCTTAAGGAACACGATCTGGACTTCCGTTTCCGCAACGGTCAGATCAGCGCGGTTCTATGCACCGCCGATGGTGATGTGGCCTCTGAGGTAGATGCCGCTCTGGCTCATTATGACGGCGTCAAGGAAAAGATCATGGTGCACGGCCATCGTGATGGCTGGCGCTCGTTCGAGGATGAATTCAAGATGTACAGCACCGATTATGACCGCAACCGGAACAATGCCGGTGGAGACGATCCGATGCTGATGATCTTCACATCCGGCACCACCGGTTATCCGAGATTGGTCTCACATTCGTACAAATATGCACTGGGCCACTACATGACAGCAAGGTACTGGCATGGGGTGGATCCGGAGGGAATCCATCTGACCATTTCCGAGACCGGATGGGCGAAAGCTCTTTGGGGCAAGCTTTATGGACAGTGGATGTGTGAAGGATGCATTCTTGTCTATGATTTCGACCGCTTCCATGCTGCCGATGTGCTCAAGTTGATGGCCAAGTACAAGATCACGTCATTCTGTGCTCCTCCGACCATGTACCGCCTGCTTCTTGCTGAGAATATCTCGAACTATGATCTGTCTTCCCTCAAGGAGGCCACGACGGCCGGGGAGGCGCTCAACACGGAGGCGTATTATCGTTTCGAGCATGAGACAGGCATCAAGATCCGTCAGGGTTTCGGACAGACGGAAACTGCGCTCTGCATCGCAACCCTTCGCGGAATGCAGGACAAGGAAGGCTCCATGGGCAAACCTGTGCCGGGCTTTGAAATCGACATAATGAACCATGACGGCAAGTTGTGCAATTCCGGAGAATCCGGAGAGATCGTCATCCGTACTGCCGAAGGTGCTCCATGCGGTCTTTTCCAGGGCTATTACGGAGATGAGGAGGAGACTGCTTCCAAGTGGCATGATGGCTGGTATCACACCGGTGATGCTGCATGGAAGGACGAAGACGGCTATTTCAAGTATATCGGACGTGTGGATGATGTTATCAAGTCTTCCGGCTACCGCATCGGCCCGTTCGAGATCGAAGACGTCATCCTCAAGCTCCCTTATGTCCGCGAATGTGGCGTCTCAGCCGCTCCTGACGAGGTCAGGGGGCAGGTCGTCAAGGCCAGCATCGTCCTGGCTCCTGGAGTTGAGGGGACGGATGAGCTGAAGAAGGAAATCCAGGATTTCGTGAAGGCGAACACCGCTCCGTACAAGTATCCGAGAATCGTTGTATTCAGAGATTCTCTTCCTAAGACCACCAGCGGTAAAGTTATCAGAAACCAGCTTTAGTTTGTAATCGGCCAGCTTATGAAGAAGGCATTGTTCATCGGGGGGACCGGAACCATCAGCGCGGCTGTCACGAGACTGGCCGCCGCATCCGGCGGATGGGAGTTGTACCTGCTCAACCGCGGTCACCGTGAGCTCGACCTGCCCGGCAACGTCAAGCCGCTCGTGGCCGACATCAAGGACGAGGATCACGTCGCGGAGTTGCTGCAGGGTATGCAGTTCGACTGCGTGTGCGACTTCATCGGCTTCGTGCGCTCCGACGTGGAACGCGACTTCCGTCTCTTCGGCGGCCGGACTTTCCAATATATGTACCTGAGCTCCGCTTCAGCTTACCAGAAGCCCTGCACCAGCCACATCATAACGGAAGAGACCCCTCTCGGCAACCCGTACTGGCAGTATTCCCGTGACAAACAGGCTTGCGAGGAATACCTGATGGAGCGCTACCGTGAGGACGGCTTCCCGGTCACTATCATCCGGCCGAGTCACACCTACGACGAGCGCAAGATTCCGCTCAGCGTACGTGGCAACAACGGTACCTGGCAGGTCGCGCGCAGGATGCTCGAAGGCAAGCCTGTGATCATCCAGGGCGACGGCAACTCCCTCTGGACCATGACCCACAACAGCGACTTCGCCAAGGGTTTCCTCGGACTCATGGGCAATCCTGCGGCAGTGGGGGAGTCATACCATATCACTTCTGACGAGAGCCTGACCTGGAACCAGGTCTACGGGCTCGTCGCCGATGCTCTCGGAGTCGGACTGAATGCATGCCACGTCTCCTCGGAGCTTCTGGCCGCACTCGACCCGGGCTTCGACCTCTACGGCAACCTGTTCGGTGACAAGTCCTGCTCCGTGGTCTTCGACAACAGCAAGATCAAGAGCGCCGTGCCGGGGTACAAGGCTGAAGTGCGCTTCGCCGACGGCATCAAGAATACAGTGGAACACATACTCTCTCATCCGGAACTCCAGCTGGAAGATCCGGCATTCGACTTATGGTGTGACAAGGTTGTCGCGGCGGTGAAGGGCCTAGAAGCCTCTTCCGAACATTGACCAGTATTTCGCTTCCATCTCATCCCAGCGCTCTGCGCACTGCTCATAGACGTGTGCGGTGAAGCTGTCCAGCATCTTGGACTGCTTCCTGGCTGAGGCTCCGCCGAACTCCGCTTCGAGTTTGCCCAGGCCCTCGAATGCGGCATCCTCCATCTCGATCACGTTCTTCAGGAAATCCTCCTTGGTGGTCTGCCAGGAGAGGGTGGCGAGTTTGTTGGCGCGGCGGAACTGCCAAAGCACGCAATCCGCGTCGTACTGCTTGTGGCCGCATTTCGCGAATGCTTCCGGAAGCTTTGTATTGCCGCAGAACAGCGGTATGTGCGGACTCTGGCCGGGGTTGTCGACTGCGAACCAGCAAATGCCGCCGATGGCGTCAGGCATCGAACTCCTGAGCTCGATGACAGTCGAATATGCGCACCATGCGACCGCGAGCGTACGCGTGAAATAGACCGTGCCTGGAGCGATGGTGTTCAGGGTGTTCCTCATCTGGGTGGTGAGCCATGGGTTTGCAATCGGACTGATCTCATTGTGCGCAGGCACATCGTCCTTGGCCGGAACCTCCATCATAACGCGCTTGCACATGTCGAACTCCGTGCCTTCGTAGGTGTCCCGCAGCATAGCCATCACCCTGCGCGCATCCACGCCCTCGTCCGGCTTGACCGAGAACGGAATCTCGTCCATGTCGAAGCTCAGCCCAAACGACGGCGCCAGCGTGTTGAACACGTGGAATTCCCGCTCGCGGAAATTCTTCCCCTTCGCATAGTCGCACTTGATCGCCTTCCAGAATACGAATTCGCCTTCGCCGTCCCACAATCCGTGCTCCCTTGCCACCTGCTCGATGTTGTCGGAAGCCAGGAAATGGTCGGTGTCGGCGCGGTCGATCCTGCCGATGCGCGGAATGTTGGCGGAGATGCCGATATGGTCGTCAGGAATCCTCTGCGCCACCCATATCGCTCCGGTCGAGTGTTTGCCGTTGCCGGTGATCTCGAACTGCCAGACCTCGTTCTTGTCGGCGACCGTAAGGCACTCGCCGCTGTCGCCATAGCCGTATTCCTCGGCGATCGAGCCCATCAGCCTGATGGCGTCGCGGGCGTTGTCGCAGCGCTCCAGGGCCAGTCTGCAGAGTTCTTCGATGATGACGGGGGAGTTGCGGTTGATCAGCGTGTCAGGACCTCCGAAGGTCGTCTCGCCGATGCCGAGCTGCTTCTCGTTGAGGCATGGATAGCCGGTGTTGAGGTATGCGTAGGTGGACTCCACCTGGGGAATGCGTCCGACTACCTTGATGCCGGCCGTGTCCGCAGGGAAGCGTGTCTTGCGCCAGTTCTTCCTCAGTTCGGTGTAGCTTCCTGCCTTGTATTTCTTTGCCGGGACGACCTCGACCCATGTGTGCGAGGTGCCGTCGCAGGTATGCGAGGTGATGACCGATCCGTCGCCGCTGGCGTCGCGGCCGACCATTATGCTGGTACATTCGAGACCTGCGTTTTCCGCGTCCGGGAAGTCTTGCGCCATGGCCTGGAATGCCACCAGGACTAGAAGCGCCATTGCTGGATATCTGCAGTTCATAATCTGTTTGTTGATCCTCACAAAGATAATAAACACTTTTCAATAATGCCGGTTGTACATTTGTCTCTTTTTGCATAACTTCGCTTTGATATTTCAAAGTAGTACAGCAGTGAAAAAGTCATTTTTCTTTCTGGCAGCAGCCGTGGCCGCCATCACGATCTCGAGTTGCGGCGACGATGTCGAGACGTTCTCCTTCGATGCGGCTCCTTCCCCTCTGGAGGGCGTAGGACAGGAGGTTGCGCAGCGTGCATCCGAGTCTCTTCCCGAAGTTCACGACAGTATCTCCATCTGCCTCGGACTGCTTCGTGGTGGTCTTTCGCGTCCGGTTGCATCACGTATCGATTCGGCGCTGGTCTCCGCTCTGCTCGGAGAGGAATTCGGAGGGATGGATGTGGCCGACGCCGTCGAGGTCTATGGCAACGAACTCAAGTCCAAGTATATCACCGATTCGGCCGAACTTCTCAATGAGTCCGAGGAGTCGGTCCCTCCTGTATATATGTTCGATCTGCGCCACTACATCAACGCTTCCGTATATTCTGTCACGGACAACCTGGTGCAGTACCTGGCCGAGACATATTTCTACACCGGAGGTGCGCACGGCTATGGGAGTTCAGTTTATCTCGCATTCGACAAGAAGAGCGGTTCAAGGCTGAACCTTGGCGACATCATCGCGGACATGGATGCCTTCAAGCATTCGATGACCGCCCGCATCCTCGCTGATGACAGGACTTTCGAAGATTCGGAGTATACAGAGCCGAGCTCTTTTGCAATCGAATCCGACGGCATAACCTTCTATTATGATCCATACATCATCGGCTGCTACGCCTCAGGCCAGATAGACTATTTCTATTCAGACGAGGATATCGCTCCGATGCTTGCTCCTGGTGCCTTGAAATATTTCCCTGCGATATGAGAAAAGCTTTTTTAATCCAGCTTCTGATGCTGTCCTGCGCCATTGCGGGCGCTTTCGACAAGACACTGAGAGTGGATTACATATTCTCCGGAGACTATACTTGCTGCAACATATCCGTTGCCGCCTTGTCGCAGACCGACGGCTGGTACGGCCGCTCTGTCAACATGGACTCCACGCCTGTCAAGGGCAACGGCCGCATCACCATGGCCGATCCGTCCACAGGCAAGATCCTGTACGCCAACGCATTTTCGACTCTTTTCCAGGAGTGGCGCGAAACCGATGAGGCGAACCATGTCCCGATGGCTTTCGAGAATACCTTTCTCCTCCCGATGCCCGAGTCTGAAGCCGTCGTGACCGTCGAACTCTACGATGCCAAGGGACGTCTCTCAGCCTCATTCTCCCATACCGTAAACCCGTCCGAAATACTGATTGCCAGGAAGCCTGTTTCTTCCGTTCCTGCCAGCTATATCTATAAGGGAGGGGATCCGACCGGGTGCATAGATGTCGCGATAATTGCAGAAGGTTACACGGAGTCGGAGATGGGCCTCTTCTATTCTGACGCACATGCTGCTGTGGATGCCATCCTCAGCCATGAGCCGTTCGCATCGCTCAGGCACAGGTTCAATTTCCTGGCGGTCGCTGCTCCGTCCAAGGACAGCGGTGTGAGCATCCCGCGTGAATCCATGTGGAAAGATACACCTCTCCACTCGCATTTCGACACTTTCCATTCCGACCGTTATCTGACCACGTCCCACGTCACGGACATGCACGACCTGCTCTCCGGACTTCCGTATGAGCATATCATAATCCTTGCGAATACAGATACTTACGGCGGCGGAGGCATATACAACTCCTATACATTAACCACTGCCCACCATGCTCTGTTCCGTCCTGTCGTGGTGCACGAATTCGGCCATTCCTTCGGCGCGCTTGCGGATGAATATGCCTACGGCGACCCGATGAATTCGGACGGCCAGGAGGCCACCGAACCATGGGAGCAGAACATCACCACGAAGGTGGATTTCGAGTCCAAATGGAAGGATATGATGGACGCCGGAGTCTCAGGTGTCGGCCTGTACGAAGGTGCCGCATACAAGACGGAAGGTGTCTGGCGTCCGGCCGACGATTGCCGCATGAACACAAACACCGCACCGGCATTCTGCCCGGTGTGCCAGCGCGCTCTCAAACGAATGATAGATTTCTATACGGTGCAGGCTGAATAGCCTAAGCCAGCACCGGCAGTTCGAACAGGTCCCGGATGTCGTCGATGACGAAGTCCGGGTCTGCTGTTTCAAGCTGCTGCCTGTTCTGGTTGCCCCAGGTCACGCCGCAGACCTTACAGCCGGCTCCCTTGCCCATAAGCAGGTCGTAGGTGGCGTCTCCGACCACGAGCGCGTCCTTGGCATCGACGCCCAGCTTCTCCAGGACGAGCAACGCCAGGTCAGGGGCAGGTTTGTGGTTGACCACATCCTCGGCCCCGTACATGCCTTCGAAATAGTCCTTGATGCCTATCTTTTCCGCCAGTATTCCGAGCGAACGGTGGCTCCTGGAGGTGGCTATCGCAAGTCGTATGCCTTTGGCTTTCAACTGGTCCAGAGCCTCCTTGATGCCAGGGAAGATCTTGATCTCGGGGATTGCGATCACGTCGAAGATGCGCCTGTAGATTGCCATTGCCTCTTCTGCCTTCTCTTCGGTCAGGCCGTCGATTCCGGCCATGAAGCCGTCCTTTAGGGCAAGGCCGATGGTGGAGGTCACACGCTCCACGGAAGGCACCTCGATGCCCATGATCCTGCAGGTCTCCTGATATGTGGCTACTATGCCCTTGTTGGTGTCGGCCAGTGTGCCGTCGAAATCGAATATGATGCAATCAACCATTTCCTGATATTTTCTCCTGATCAAAACTGATGGATACTCATTCGCTGAGTTTACTGTGTCAATGCCTGGAGGATATCCAGGCCTATGCCGACAGCCTTGGCAGCCTTCTCACGTCGCTGACGCTTCTCTTCCTCTGTAGGCTGTTTCTTTTCGCTCTTTACAGCCTCTTCCTTTTTAGGCTTGCTGGCGGTATCATTGTCCCTGATGTCCGTAGACACGCCCGTCGGACTAGCCGAAGTCGTTCCCGTCGAGTATGCCGAAGACGTGCTTGGTGAATATGTTTCCGGGATAGGGATGTTGCACGGATCCTTGCTGACTTTCACGTCATAGAAGACGAATTGTCCGGAGCGCTGGTCACCGCATTCCAGCCAGAACATAAGCTGGTGGCACTTGAAGATCGGTACGGTGATGGTTGTCGGTTCTGTCTTGTTGTCAAGCCAGAATTCTCCTACAAGCCTCTGGTCTGCAAATACGTTGAGCTTGACCGGGTTCAGCAGTGCCTTTTCGCTTTTGTTGCCGAAGACTTTGTCGAACTCGTCCACGTGCTCATGGACATTGGCCACAGTGAAGGTGCAGCTTTCGTACTCTCCGAACGGGTTGAATGCGGCAGCCGAAGACTGATGCTCCCCGTTGCACAGCAGCAGGGATATTCCTCCCAGGACGGGCCCGCTTGCGCCTCCCGTTGTGCCGGTGTGAGCAGCAACGTCGGAGTTGCTGATGTTTGCTCCTACCCCCGTCATGAACATGAACAGTGCATCCATCACGGAAATATCCTCAAGCCCCATCGCCACGTTGGCTTCGAGCATGAAGCCTTTGTATATCTCACTGCCATCTTTCATCCGGAAGAACTTCTGTCTGGTGCTGCCGTCGTGGAAGCAGTCATCCATGGAGAAGTTGGTAAGGGTGCTGACGAAGCGACCGCAATAATGGAAATACGGGGCTCCGCACAGATCGATGAGGTCTGCATTCTGAGGACAATATGGTATTTCGTGCTCGAAAATGTCGTTGGCTACCGGTTCTCCTCTGTATAGAATCAGGTCTCCGACCCCGATCACCGTCTGTTTCTTTTTCCCGTTCCCCGGCTTGGCTATGCGCAGGGTACGGCATTTGCCCAGAGGCACAACAAAGTGCTGGTTCGGCCAGGTGCAGTATATCTTTTGTTCGAAGACGAGTCTGTCATCCGCGTATACCCTCAGATAATCATCGTCCATTGCGTGTCTCTTTGTGAGGCATCCGACATCGAAACTCAGATAGTCGAATTCTCCTGCCAGATCGAACTCGGCGTAGGAGTCTATCATATCTTCCATCAGGGTGTTGCCTGTCGTGAAGAGCATACCTTCCCAATACTGGATTCCGCCCATCGAGAAGTGATAATGCTTTGTCTCACCATAAAACATCACGTCGTCGGCCTTGTTGAATCCCCGCACGGAGAAAGGACGGATATTGGACATGAGCGGGCAGACATCCGGCAGAGCCGCGATCTTGTCCTTGTTCAGGTTCACGACGCCCTCCTGAGGTATGCCGGCATATCCTGCCGGGTATGCATAGATATCGACTACACCGAAGGTTATATTGCCTAGAAGGTCTCCGGAACGGCGCTCACTGGTGAAAGAAAGCTGCTCTGCACCAGCAACGTCGACCACAATCTGCTGCGCCAGGTCTTTCTGGCTGACAATCCCTTCATAAACAGTTCTCTTGTCGGCCTTGACTACAAGCCAGGCGGTGGAGTTGCTGCTCTGGTTGTCACGCGGTCCAACGATGAATGACACCTTGTCGAAACGTTTGTTGAGCCAGAAATAGCTCCAACCCTTCTGATCATCCACCAGACCTTCCGGACAGTCCATCTGAAGTCCGGAATCAAAGGTCTTGCGGGTGATGTTTATGGATTCGGAACGCTCGTTCCACATGATGTTCTGGTCCTTTGTTATCTGCTTCACATATGAGCCTCTGGTGAAATACGGCTTGAGCTGCTCCACAAGCTTCACGCGGCCTTTCGGCAGATTGTCCATAGGATTGGCGGCGACTATTGCATGCTGCCCGGCTTTCCAAAGCTTCGGTGAGCCGATGCCGACATTCTGAGCTCCTTTGACGAGCTTGAAGGTAAGCTGGTTCTTGCCGGCAACATTCAATGTGATGTATCTGACCTCATCATAATCGTGGATGACTTCATCCATCAGGGTCCGCCCGTCGGCAGTAACCACAAGGATACTGTTATCTCCTATGCCGTTAGGATTGGCATTCGCAGGGCCGACAATGAAAGTGAGCTTGTCGTATTGACCTCCCAGGTCATATGACACGGAAGCGGCCTCGCCGGATCCTATCATCCCGCCGTCCGGTGCGTCGAGCGAGAATGAATTGCTGACCTGCTGTCCTCCTATCCGGATAGGTGATTCCTGCAGGCGGAAGTGCTTCTGCTCCACAGGTTTAAGCGTGTTCACCAGCAAAGACTGCGCAAATGCGGAAAACGTGCACGCAGACAAAAGTGTAAGTAAAAGTATTCTTTTCATAACGCCAATCTAATCAAACATAACTCTCGGATTCATCACGGCCGGGCTGTCCCATTCGATTCCATGTCTTGCAAGGACGGCCTTCTTGGTGCTCCAGTATGAATAGCAGTATCCCATTCCCTTCTGCTCGCCTGCAAGCTTTTCATCACATTCCTTCTCCACATCATAAATGCATTCTTCCCATTGTCCGGAGCGCTCGACCGGGTCAAATTTAAGCATGATTCCATATTTTTTGCACCATTCCTCCATAGAAATGCTGCGGTCAAGATATTCCTCCGTTCTCAGCAGGCTTTCCCTGTGCTGATCCTTGGAATATTCCCTGACATATTCTTCCGGACTGCCTTCATATCCGTCGATATCCATGTCTTCCTGAAGATCATCATCGCTGATATGACGGAAGAGAGACTTCTGATAAAGTTTCACCTCCTTGAAGAACCTTGCACAGTCCCTTTCCGGCATGCAGGACATCATCTTGTTCAGAAGGACGATGCGTGTATATGGCGTGAGCTCGCCCTCGACACGCATTGGCAGTTCATCCTTCATCAGAGCGAAAGCCCTTTTTCCAAGGGGGATGTTTTTCCACTGTGCTCCGAATGTCTCATCGTTCTCCACCATTTCGGAGAAGATTCTTCCGAGTTCCTCGATCTTGTCCATGTGTTGTTCCTGATTATTTGATATGCAGTTATTGGATGTCAGGCATATGACTGCGGCAAGTGCCAGTCTGAGTACTGTTTTCATACTAGAAAGAGTGAAGATAGCATTCGACTTCGTTCCCCATCTTCAAGAAGCACAGCATTCCGCAGTCATAGAACTGAAGGTCCCATTCGTCCTGGCAGTCAATCTGCAGCATCAGATCCCAGCCTGGGTACATTTCTTCTATCTCATCCAGATATGGCCGCCCCAGCATCTTGAACCCGTCTTCTTTGTCGGGACAACCTTCAAATGTTATCCCTCTGGCCTTCAGGCCATATTCTGTGCCGTCATCAAAGACAATCCTGTGGGTGTGGAGATCCTCGCAGCTGTCGCTGTACAGGACCTTGAAACAGCGTTTGTCCCACCGCCCCATCCCCGGAGATACAAGGGCGTCGGGATTGCCGAGGAAATAATCCAGGCTTGCAAAGAAATAGAGCATGCCCTTGTGCGGAAGTATGCCTTCATTATCCAGTGCAGCTATGTCTTCGAGACGTATCTGGCAGATAAAGGTCATCGGATCATCCACCAGTTCGCCGTCGTCGTCCACCGCGACCTCCGGATAGTCCAGGGATTCCGGCAGGTCAGGGCAGCCCCACATTTTCGAACGTCCTGTCAGGTCATTCTCAGTCTCATGGAATTTCAGTCTTATGGCCATGGTCAGTCTTCTTCAATTTCACGTTCAGGTTCTCCGTCGTAGAGATACTCGTGACCATCATCGTATTCGTCGCTGTCAATCTCGTGGTCATCCATCATCTCGCCGACCTCTTTCTCATACTCGGGCAGCCATTTGCGTTCTATCATCGCGGCATGATGAGCCAGGAAACCGTTCTTGTATCCCCGGATCACCACTTCCAGCAAATCTCCGCAGCCAAGCAACAGGCCTTTGTACGCACACTCATATGCATATTCATCCCCATAGGAGGAAGGAGCCGTGCCGTCTTCGAGAATCATGCGGGCAAGCGCTTCAAGGCAGGCGGCACTTCTCAGGACCGCTCCTCTGCGGTACCACAGCCAGGCCTGACCATAGTCCTGTTCGAAGCCATATCGCCCGTTTTCGAAAAAATCCGCTAGGAAATAAGGGCATTCGCCGTCTCCGAGCAACCATCCGGTCTTCAGGTCATCCAGGAGGTTCCTGCTGATTTCCGCCTTGTCGTCTTCATCCAGAGCATCATAGCTATCATCATCCATAATCAGGGTGCCCATCAGATAACATTCCGCTGCATGCACGTCGATGCCTTTCTGCATCAACTCAAAAAACTGCTCCCTGTCCACGATGTTGTAGTCATCATCACAACATTCGGTGACTGCCCACCAGTAAAAGGCGGAACTGAAGCCATATTCTGCGGCAGCCCTGAAATTGCGGGCAGCATCGTCCTTGCGTCCAAGCAGTAAGTCCGCATCCGCCATCAGCTGATAATATGCCGGATTTGGAAAATCAAGTTCTTTCAGATGGCCCTCTGCGATCTCATAAGCTTTCGAAGGGTTTGTCTCCGATCCGTCGTTTCCATAGATAAGGTTCCTGATATCCTGTTGAAAAGCCTTCTCGCTGCGTCTTTGCCTTGCCTTCAGCATCAGGGCTTCATATGTGTCCATGTCTTGCTCGCCAAGGTCTCCATCCCTGTACATGTATGCAAGACAGGCATACGCATCCCCGATATCGTGATCCGCCGCTATCGTATAGTATTTCTCCTTGATCTTGTCCGAGTCTTCCTCGGTCTGAAGTACATCGTGCAGACGGGCATATGCGTAAGCCATATAGGGATCGCCACCATCCTGGGCCAACTCCTTGATCCTTTCCTGATCTGTCTGTAAAAGCGCGACGTTGTTCTTGAAACTGAGGATCTGCAGAAAAAGAGCCTGCTTCCCGGCATCATCAGATACACCTTCGGCCGCCTTCCAGAATGCCTCGCGAATCTTATACTGGATTATCAGTTCTTGAATTGGACCGATCATATACGGAATACGTTAATTCTCACAAAAATAACATTTTTCCTCAAAATACATCACACTGTGCAAATCGTCTTGAACAACCCGTCTGTGCGGAGAACTCCGGGGAGGATGGAAGACGTAAACCGACATCCAGCAACGAAAGAATGTTTCAAAATTTTCGCATATTTGTAATATGAAAGACTTATTGCTGATTCTCGTTCTGTTCGGTGGCGGCTTGTTCGGCCGCGGAACCGATCTCGTCGATTATGTGGACACCAGCGTCGGTGTGGTCGACAAACATGCGTCAAACTGCGTCATCGGTCCTATGCTTCCGTATGGCAGCATCAATCCTTCACCTCAGACCCCGAAAGGCGCCAGCGACGGTTATAAGCCATCCGAGCCGATCCGCGGCTTCGGACAGCTGCACGTCAGCGGCACTGGATGGCCGACCTACGGCAATTTCCTGATTTCTCCGCAGACCGGCATCGAGACCGCGCCGCTCGGCCACGACTCCGCCCACTCCGGCGAAGTGACCAAGGCCTGCCGTTTCTCCACGACCCTGGACCGCTACGGCATCGGCGTGGACGTGACTCCAGCCCACTACAGCGCCATCTATCGCTTCACCTTCCCGAAGTCGGAATGCTCCAGCATAGTCTTCGACGCTGTCCATTCGATCGCCGGTGACATCTTTCCTGAAGCGGTGAAGACCGTGCATCGTTCCGAGGCGTCGTTCGATCCGGACAACGGGACAGTGCGCCTGATGGTCGATATGACCGGCGGGTGGCCGGAGGAAGCGCATACGATCTATTGCGTCGCCAAACTGAGTGCGGCTGACATCTGCGAAAGCGGCTGCTGGAGGGATGCCGAGCGTTTCGCCGGACAGTCCGAAATCTCGATAGCGGAAGGTGATACGACTCACATCGGTGCGTATGTGGCATTCCCGACCGAGGAAGGGGAGTCTGTCTATGTCAAGGTGGCGACGTCCTTCGTCGGCTATGACAAGGCTGAGCAGCTGCTGGACGAGGAGATCCCGGACTGGGACTTCGACCGCGTCGAGGCGGCTGCGAGGAAAGCCTGGAACCGCAAGCTCTCGTCGGTCAGGGTCGAGTCGGACAATTCGGATGACCTGACGATCTTCTACTCCGGTCTGTTCCGCTTTTTCACTTTCGCCCGCGACCGCTCGGCAGACCGCGCTGATGGACAGACAGCTCCTTATTGGGATGACAATTATGCATACTGGGATACTTTCCGCACGGTTTATCCGCTGCTTCTGCTGGTCGACCAGGACAGCTGGCGTTCCAATCTCGAGGCCCTTATGGACAGGTTCGAGCAGCGTGGGGGAGTGTGGGATTCGTTCGTCGCAGGTATCGACCGAAAGCGTGACCAGGGCGGCAACGATGTGGACAATCTGATAGTCGATGGCTTTGTGAAGGGAGTCAAGGGGGTCGACTGGGAGCGCGCGTACCGGATTGTCCGGCATGATGCCGACCAGATGCGGCTTGGCGTGGACCAGGAGGGCGACGATGGCGCCCATCTCCGTTACAAGGAACTCGGGTGGATTCCGGCATGTCTGATGAGCTCGTCGCAGACTTTGGAATTCGCGTACAACGACCATTGCGCTTCCGTTATGGCGCGCGGACTCGGGTATGACGAGGATGCCGACAGGTATCTGGAGCGTAGCCGCAAGTGGGTGAATCTCTGGAATCCTGATCTCGAGAGCCATGGATACAAGGGTTTCATCGATGCCCGTTACGCGGACGGTTCGTTCGCCGGCATCAACCCGGCCAAGGACGGAGGCAGCTGGCTTTCTCCTTTCTATGAGGGCAAGAGCTGGACATACAGCTATTACATGCCTCACGACATGCAGACGGTAATCGAGCTTATGGGTGGCCCCGAGAAGTTCGTGGAAAGGCTTGAATACGGGTATGAGCACCGCTTGACCGAATATGACAACGAACCGGGCTTCCTCACCTTGAGGGCTTTCACAGAGGCCGGCCGCCCGGACAAGTCTTCCATCTGGGCTCATAGCCTGATGGATGCCAAATTCACTCTCAAGGGCTATCCTGACAATGAGGATACAGGTTCCATGGGTTCGTGGTATGCTTTCTGTGCAATGGGATTCTTCCCGAATGCTGGCCAGGACATATATTATCTGAATGCTCCCAAGTTCTCCAAGGTGGTCGTCCGTCTGCCTGGAGGCAGGAAACTCCGCATCAAGTCCAATGCTTCTCCGGAGAATGTCGTAGTGAAGTCCTGCACGTTCCGTGGGCATGACGTACCGGACATGATGCTGCATCATGCCGAACTGATTCGCGGCGGAAGCATGAAAATGGTGCTCGGGCCGGTACAATAGCGGCTTTCTATTGCTATCTTTGCACAACGTTGTCTTTTTTCAATAACTAATTGCACATTATCATGGCAGAAACAAAATTCAGGATCGAAAGCGATCTTCTCGGCGACAAGGAAATTCCCGCTGAGTCTCTTTATGGTGTACAGACTCTCCGCTGCATGGAGAATTTCCAGATAAGCCACTACCATCTGAATGAATATCCTCTTTATCTCAAGGGTATCGCCATCACCAAGATGGGTGCCGCAATGGCCAACCACGAGCTCGGACTTCTCACTGATGAGGTCTATGACGCTATCATGACGGCCTGCCGCGAAATCGAGGAAGGTAAGCTCAACGAGCATTTCCCGATCGACCTGATCCAGGGTGGTGCCGGTACGTCGACCAACATGAACGCCAACGAAGTGATAGCCAACCGTGCGCTCCAGCTTCTCGGCCATGAGCCTGGCGAGCACAAGATCGTTTCTCCTAACGACCATGCCAACCGCAGCCAGTCCACCAATGACGCATATCCGACATTCGCGCATATCGGTCTTTATTATACGAATCTTGCTCTCATCGACCATCTCTTGATGCTCATCAAGAGTTTCCGCGCCAAGAGTGAGGAGTTCAAGGATGTGCTCAAGATGGGTCGTACCCAGCTTGAGGATGCTGTCCCTATGACTCTCGGCCAGACTTTCAGTGGTTTTGCTTCAATTCTCGAAGATGAACTTGTCCATCTCAATGAGGCTGCGGAGGATTTCCTCACTGTCAACATGGGTGCCACGGCGATCGGTACAGGTATCTGTTCCGAGCCTGGTTATGCGGAGAAGTGTGTCGCTGCGCTCGAGAAGCTCACCGGTCTTCCGTTCCGTCTTGCGGACGACCTCGTCGGCGCGACTTCTGACACCTCATGCCTCGTGGGTTACAGCGCTGCCATGAAGCGTCTCGCGGTCAAGGTCAGCAAGATCAGCAACGACCTGCGTCTTCTCGCCAGCGGCCCTCGCTGCGGTCTCGGTGAAATCAATCTCCCTGCCAAGCAGCCGGGATCATCCATCATGCCGGGCAAGGTCAATCCTGTGATCCCTGAGGTGATGACCCAGATCTGCTACAAGGTCATGGGCAACGATGTCTGTGTCACTATGTCCGGTGAGGCTGCACAGATGGAGCTTAACGCCATGGAGCCTGTTATGATCGAGTGTTGTTTCGAGAGTGCCGAGATGCTCATGAACGGTTTCGATACTCTCCGTATCAACTGTGTCGACGGCATCACTGCCAATGTGGACCGTTGTCGTGACTATATCCGCAACAGCATCGGTATCGTGACTGCGCTCAATCCTATCATCGGTTACAAGCATTCTACCAAGATTGCCAAGAAGGCGATGGAGACCGGCAAGGGTGTTTATGATCTGGTTCTTGAGGAGGGTATCCTTACCAAGGAGGATCTTGATGTCATCCTTGCTCCTGAGAATATGATCAAGCCGGTGAAGCTCGATATCAAGCCTTTGAAATAATCTTGCTTTTTTCTGGCAGTTTTTTAAACTACGGGGCCGTTTGCATGTCTAATTGTAAACGGCCCTGTCTGTTTGTAGCCCCAGGGCCGCCGCGTTAGCGAGCTCCGGCAGTTCCTCCTCTAGGAACGTCTCGCTTCGCTCGACCCCACCGTTCGCTCCGCTCAACGTCCCCCCTCTTACATTGCCGAGGGCGCAAGGGGGTTTACAGCAAGCATTTTTATGCTTGCGGCCCATGCAGCAGGGCTTTAGCCCGCTGGAATGGCATGGTTCCTGGACGAGACCCGCCATCCGCCCTTAAGCGGCGGGATTGAGAACAAGCGCTCCTCAGACCTCCGTCTCAGGACGTAGCAATGCGGCGACTGAGAC